>NZ_AP023027.1:3437500-3590719 GCF_014467075.1 Anaerostipes caccae L1-92 | reverse complement strand
TACAATCATAATACAATATATGTTGTCTGTGAAAAACTGTGGATAAATTTATTCACAAAATAAACACTAGGAAATATCAGGGGTTTCGACACATATAAACATATGATAAACAAATATTTCACATAGTTTTCCACATGTTATCCACAAATTGTGTATAACTTTTTAGAGTCCTACAATATCTATGGATGGAATAACTTTATCGCAAAAAAACATAGAATTCTCTTGACTTATGCAGGTGATTTTGACTATAATGGGAGTGATGTTTTTTAGAAAATATATGGTTTCATATATAAAATTACTATTTTTTGATTAAGGAGGTGTTTCTAGACATGAAAATGACATTTCAGCCAAAGAAAAGACAGAGATCTAAAGTTCATGGTTTCAGAAAGAGAATGAGCACTGCTAACGGAAGAAAAGTTATTAAGAGCAGAAGAGCAAAAGGAAGAAATAGATTGTCAGCATAGGTCGCAGTGATGTGACCTTTTCTTTTCTCTAAATAATAGGGAAGGAAAAGATATGAAGCATTATCATTCATTAAGAACAACTAAGGAATTTCAGCAGGTATATAAAACCGGTAAATCAAAAGCAAACAGATATTTAGTTTTATACTGCAGGGAAAATCAGCTTAATTATAATCGTTTTGGAATCTCTGTCAGCAAGAAGGTGGGAAACAGTGTCGTGAGACACCGGGTGACCAGGCTTCTGAGGGAGAGTTACCGTCTTCGTGAGTCAGAGTTTAAGCAGGGATTTGATCTTGTAGTTATTGCCAGAAATACGGTTAAGGATGAAGGTTTTCACACGGTGGAAAGTGCTTTGCTCCATCTGATGAAGCTTCATCGTTTAAAAAGAGATGAAAAACATTGAAAAAGATTTTGATTTATTTGATACAGTTTTATAGAGCACATTTGTCTAAATTAAAAGGAAAAGGAACTTGCATTTATACTCCGACCTGTTCAGAGTATGCAGTTGAAGCACTGGAAAAACACGGCGCGCTGAAGGGAAGCCTTCTGGCTGTGTTTCGAATATTGAGATGTAACCCTTTTGCAAAGGGAGGATATGATCCTGTTCCGGAAGTGAGAAAGGTGAAAGGTAAAAAGAAATGATGTATTTGGCTCAAGCAGCCCAGGCAGGCAGCGGTGGATTATTGTCTCCGATTGTATGGGTTTTCGGCGAGATCATGAAGTGGATTTACAATGGATTATCAGCTGTCGGTATTGAGAATCTTGGATTGTGTATTATTTTGTTTACATTGATTTCAAAGTTGATTATTTTTCCGCTGACGATCAAGCAGCAGAGAAGTATGAAGATCAACCAGGTGGCACAGCCTGAAATGATGAAGATTCAGAAGAAATACCGTGGTAAGAGAGATCAGGCATCTATGATGAAACAGCAGGAAGAGATGCAGAAAGTCTATGACAAGTATGGGACAAGCCCTACCGGAGGATGTGCGACTACATTGATCCAGTTTCCGATCATCATGGCTCTGTATTATGTAGTCAGAAATCTGGAAGGTTATATTCCTAACATTCCTAAGAGTGCGTATGAATTTGTTCTTGGAATTAACATTCAGAATACACCGGGATTCAAACTGAGTATTTATCTTATTATCCCGCTTTTGTCCGCTTTCTTTCAATATTTAAGTGCACGTACATCTATGGCAGACATGGATTCAGATAATCCGGCGGCAGGTATGTCTAAGAATATGATGCTGATGATGCCTATTATGTCTTTATTCATGTGTATCACTCTTCCGGTGGGAATTGGTATTTACTGGACTGCAAGTGCAGTTTTCCAGTGGGTACAGCAGATTTTGATCAATAATTACTATAATCATACAAACATGCAGAAGATCATTGAGAAGAGCAGAGAGAAAGCAGCCAAGAAGAAAGCTAAGAAAAAGGGTCCTTCAATGTATGAAAAAATGATGGGTGCTGCAAACGGCAGTACACCGTCAGAATCATCCCAGGATAATACGATCAGCAGCATTGCAAAGAAAAAAGTCACAAAAAATGTAGAGTATAACACAGAATCCCAGGGAGGAATTGCATCTAAGGCAAATATCGTGAAGAACCGGATGGATAAAGGGGGAAAATAAAATGGCAGTAACGCGTTTTACTGGCAAAACGGAATCTGATGCGGTTATGAATGCGGCCATGGAGCTGGGAATTCCGAGCACAGAAATTCAGTATGCAGTGATTGACAAAGGGAGCAACGGATTTTTAGGACTCTTTAAAAAGCCGGTGATCATTGAATTGACGGAAGAAGAAAAACCGGCTGAGCCTGTAATGGAAGATAAACCTGAGAAAACAGAGGAGGTGCAGGCTGCTCCAGAAAAGAAAAAGAAACAGGTCCAGGAACCCAAGAAGGCTGCCAGTGAGAATCCGAAAGAAAAAGTTTATAAACGCCCGGATAATATTGATCAGATCATAGACGACACAGAAGCATATCTGGATGAAGTATTAAAGGCGATGGGACTTGTTCCTAAATTAAATCTTTATTATAATACGACCGGAAATGTGCTGAATATTAATGTTACCGGTGAAAAGATGGGCGCTCTGATCGGAAAGCACGGACAGACACTGGATGCACTCCAATATCTCACGAGCCTGTTTGTGAATAAAGAAAGCGAAGCTTTTATTAAAGTAAAGCTTGATACGGAGAATTACAGGGAGCGCAGACAGGAAACTTTAGAAAAGCTTGCGCTCAGCATTGCAAATAAAGTGAAGAAGACAAAAAAACCGGTTCATCTGGAGCCTATGAATCCGAATGAACGCCGGATTATCCATTCTGCACTTCAGAGAGATCCTAAGATCGTGACAAAAAGTCAGGGAAAAGATCCTTACCGCAGAGTGGTTGTCATGCTGAAAAAATAATGAATTTGGGTTGCCTTTTGCGGCAGCCCTTTTTTGCCTTGCGGAGGACATTGAAATGGGAACAGATACAATCGCAGCGATAGCTACACCGCTGTCCAGCAGCGGGATTGGGATTATAAGAATCAGCGGGCCGGAAGCCATAGATATTGCTTCTGAAGTATTCCGCCCGAAAAGAGAAAAAGATATAAAAAAGGCAGCCACTTATACGGCTCATTACGGACATGCAGTGAAGGACGGAAAGGATATTGATGAATGTATTCTTCTGATTATGAAAGGTCCTCATTCCTATACTGCCGAAGACGTGGCGGAGATCAACTGTCACGGCGGAGTCGTCGTGATGAAAAAAATACTGTCTTGTATCATTGAAGCCGGGGCGAGGCCGGCAGAACCGGGTGAATTTACAAAACGGGCATTTTTAAACGGGAGGATTGATCTTTCCAGAGCAGAGGCCGTAATGGATCTGATTCACTCCAAAAATGAATTTGCCATGGAAACATCCTTAAAGCAGTTAAAAGGAAGTCTTTCTGAAAAAATTCGTTCTTTGAGAAAAGAGATTGTTCATAGTGTGGCGTTTATTGAATCCGCATTGGATGACCCTGAGCATTATTCTGTAGACGGATTCTCTGAACAGCTGAAAGTACAGGTAGAGCACGCCAGGGATGACATTCAGAAGTATCTTGATTCATCCGACAACGGGCGTATATTGAAAGAAGGTATTCACACGGCGATTGTGGGAAAACCCAATGCCGGGAAGTCTTCGATATTAAATGTCCTGCTGGGTGAAGAAAGAGCTATTGTCACAGATATCGCAGGAACTACAAGGGATACTCTGGAAGAGTCGATTCAGATCAACGGGATTCCGCTGAATGTGATCGATACGGCGGGTATTCGGGATACGGATGATGTTGTTGAGAAGATCGGTGTGGATAAAGCGAGAGATTCGGTGATAAAAGCGGATCTCGTCCTCTATGTTGTGGATACTTCGGTTCCGCTGACAAAAGAAGACGAGGAAATTATGAAGCTTCTTAACGGAAAGCAGGTAATTGTACTGTTAAATAAATCAGATCTGGAAACAAAAGTTTCTGAAAGTGAGTTTCTTGACAGAGGATTCCAAAATATCGTTCCAGTATCGGCGAAAAGTCTTTACGGACTGGAAGATCTTTATGAGAGGATCAATGATCTTTTCTTTAACGGAAGGGTATCGTTTAACGACGAAGTATACATTACAAATATGAGACATAAGAAAGCGCTGGCAAATGCAAAGGACAGCCTTGATCTGGTTCTGAAAAGCATCGAGGACCGGATGCCGGAGGATTTCTTTTCGATTGATCTCATGGATGCCTATGAGGAACTTGGCTATATTATTGGGGAGTCTGTGGGCGAGGATCTGGTAAATGAAATATTTGCAGAATTTTGTATGGGTAAATAGAGATGAAAAATTTAGAAGAATTTTATGATATTGTAGTTGTAGGTGCGGGCCACGCAGGCTGTGAGGCAGCATTGGCCTCAGCGCGCCTTGGATTTAAAACAATTTGTTTTACAGTGAGCATGGACAGTATAGCCCTGATGCCGTGTAATCCGAATATAGGAGGAAGCTCCAAGGGACATCTGGTAAAAGAGATCGATGCTCTTGGCGGTGAAATGGGTGTGAATATAGATAAGACTTATATTCAGTCCAAAATGCTGAACCGTTCCAAGGGACCAGCTGTTCATTCACTCAGGGCACAGGCGGATAAAAAGATGTATTCCATGGCTATGACACAGACAATGGGAAATACAAAAAATCTTACGGTCAGGCAGGGAGAAGTGACACAGATTCTGACACAGAACGGCAAAGTCACGGGAGTAAAAACTTACTCGGGTGCCGTTTATCATGCGAAAGCAGTGATCCTCACAACCGGTACTTACCTGAAAGCCAGGTGTATTTACGGAGATGTGAGCAATGAGACTGGGCCTAACGGTCTTCAGGCAGCCAATTATCTGACACAGTCTCTGAAGGATCTTGGAATTGAAATGCGCCGGTTTAAGACTGGAACTCCGGCCAGAATTGATAAGAACAGCATTGATTTTAATAAGATGGAAGAACAGTTCGGGGATGATAAAATTGTTCCGTTCAGTTTTACAAATACTAGAGAAGATATACAGAGAGATCAGATTTCCTGCTGGCTGACTTACACAAATGAGGAGACGCATGAGATCATCCGTGAAAATATTGGGCGTTCCCCATTATTTTCAGGTGCCATTGAGGGTACAGGCCCCCGGTATTGCCCCTCTATTGAAGATAAGATCGTAAAATTTCCGGATAAAAACCGGCATCAGGTTTTTATTGAACCTGAGGGTGAATATACGAATGAGATGTATGTGGGGGGAATGTCAAGTTCTCTGCCTGAAGACGTCCAGTATGCCATGTACCGCAGTGTGACGGGGCTTGAAAATGTTAAAATCATCAGAAATGCATATGCTATTGAATATGACTGCATCAATGCAACACAGCTGAAGCCTTCTCTGGAATTTAGGAAAATAGGAGGGCTGTTTTCAGCAGGACAGTTCAACGGAAGTTCCGGATATGAAGAGGCAGCTGCCCAGGGACTGATCGCAGGCATAAATGCTGCGAGAATGATCCAGGGAAAGGAATCTCTGGTCCTTGACCGCTCCCAGGCTTATATAGGTGTTCTGATCGATGATCTTGTAACAAAGGAGACGAGTGAGCCGTACCGTATGATGACTTCCAGGGCAGAATACAGGCTTTTGCTGAGACAGGATAATGCGGATCTCCGTCTTTCGAAAATAGGATATGAAATGGGGCTAATCAGTGAAGAGAGATATCAAAACCTGCTGGAGAAAGAAGCGCGGATAGAAAAAGAAATCAATCGGCTCAGCCGCGTAAATGTCGGGGCTTCAGGAAAGGTTCAGGATCTGCTTTCAAAATGTCAGAGCACGGAGTTAAAGTCTTCTGCGACTATGGCAGAACTGATCAGGAGGCCGGAGCTCACTTATGATATGCTTTCTCCCATTGATCCGGACAGGCCCGAATATCCTGAGGATGTGAGAGAACAGGTGAATATTAATATTAAGTATGAAGGTTATATCAAACGCCAGCTTTCTCAGGTGAGACAGTTTAAACGCTTAGAGAAGAAGAAAATCCCTGAGGGAATAAAGTATGAAGATATAGGTAACTTAAGGATTGAAGCAATACAGAAGCTGTCTAAGATACGTCCTGCATCGATTGGACAGGCGTCCAGGATTTCCGGGGTATCCCCGGCAGATATTTCGGTTCTTCTCATTTATTTGGAACAGCTTCATCAAGGGGCTTAGGAGTGTATATGATTAGTTTAAGAGAAAAAGCAGAAGAGTTAGGAATTGCATTGACAGACAGGCAGCTTGCTCAGTTTGAAATATATTATGAATTACTGACAGAGAAAAATAAGGTAATGAATCTTACTGCGATCACTGAGAGAGAGGATGTGATCCTCAAACATTTTGTGGATAGTCTGGCATTGGTGAAGGCGGAGTGTGGATTTTCTTCACAAAAAATTCTCGATGTGGGGACAGGAGCGGGATTTCCGGGAATTCCTTTAAAGATTGCATTTCCTGGATTAAAGATCGTACTTCTGGACTCCCTGAATAAGAGAGTTAAATTTTTGCAGGAAGTGATCGATGCTCTGGAACTGCATGATATTACGGCAGTCCATGGAAGGGCGGAGGACTACGCCAGGCAGAAGGAATACCGTGAGCAGTTTGACCTGGTTGTCTCCAGGGCAGTTGCCAACTTGAGCACGCTTTCGGAGTATTGTCTTCCCTATGTAAAGGTATCAGGAATGTTTCTTCCTTATAAATCCGGCAGGATCGAAGAAGAAATGAGAGAAGGAAAGCATGCGGTACATCTCCTTGGTGGAGAGATTGAAGATGTTGTGTCATTTGTACTTCCGGGTACAGACATGGAGAGGACTATTCTTAAAATAAAAAAACAAAAGGCAGCCCCGAAGCGCTATCCGCGCAAAGCAGGGCTGCCGTCAAAAGAGCCGATCCGTTAAAAAAAGATTTTGCAGGCTTTCAGGACTTCATCGGGATTTTCCAGATGAGGCAGGAGTTTTGACCCTTTAATAAAATGATATTCAACGGAAGGATTCAATACCTGGTACTGTTCAATGGTGTTTTCGGCCTCTGGCGTATGATCTCCCATGAGGAAGTAAATACTGTGGTTTAAATTTTTTATGGATGGAATCAGATTACAATTCAGGTAGTCTGAGATGAGGCTTGCATACAAATATTTTGTGTCTGATCCACATTTGTGAGCGGATTCATGACAGATATCCACATATTTCTGCTTAATGTCCTTAGGTCTGTGGAAATATTCCCGGGCAAGTTTTTTCTGGATCATTGGTCTGCTGTGCAGGATATTGTAAGTGAGTGTGCCGATGATCGGAAGCTCCATAAAATATTTGAGTACTTTTTTGCGGTTCCCGGGATAACGCCCTGCTTTTGTCATATTTTCAGGATTGATCATCATGAGCCGGCTGAAATTCCTGGGTTCTGTGTAGCATGCCAGAAAGATCAGAGATGATGACTTTCCGCTGGCGATGATGTCAGTCTTTGTGCCGATTACATTTTTGATAAAATCATTGATCAGCTGAACATAAAGATAGCTTGTATAAGTGATCCGCGGTTTGTCGGAACGGCCGCATCCCAGAAGATCCAAAGTATAGACCGTATGTGACCTGGAGAGTTCTTCTTTTATTTTATAAAATTCCAGTTCTGAGCTGCAGTTGTTCAGATCGTGAATGAGGAGAAGCGGAGAACCGGTTCCATGTTTTGTATAGTAGAGACTGCCGAATCTCCAGGAGTAAGTATTGCCGTATTTGGAGAACAGAGCATCCTTCATGGAGGATAGTGAGAAGACAAGCTTATTTATCAGATATACACATATTGTTGAAACAGTTGTAATGGTGGCCAGATTTCGCAGTTTTTTATAGAAACGCATACAGAGTCTCCTTTCTAATTTATTACTATTATTATATGACAAACAAGGATTTGATACAATAATACTTTGCATTCCTTAGAAATTCGTTTATCATAGAGAAAAGAGGTGGTGAGATATTTGGATGAGAAGAAGATTGATAAGGATCAGCTGATGTCAGATCTGGCAGCCTATTTATCTGAAGAATATATGGAGTGTGTGGCTGAAAAAGAAAAATTTATAGAAGAAAAATATAAACTGGAAGAAGAAAAAGAGCGGCTGATCCGTTGTGTGATGCTGGAAAAAGAAAAGAGACAGATTCGGTCAGTATTTTCTCCTTTGTCCTTAGATGAAAACCTCATGGAAGAAGTGAAGGAACCGGATACAAGAGAAGTGGAACATGCATTGGATGTGTTATCCAAAAATATACGGAAGATACAAAAAAAGTGTGATAGGCTGAAATCATATTTAAAAGGACTGGAAGAAACTTATTTTGTGGTTTCTGGTTTAGAGGAGCTGGATAAGAGTCAAGAGGAGGTTCTGTTTCTTCCTGCATTTTATGAACTTATGGATCATTTCAGAAAAATTCATCCTGAGATTACAGTCAGCTTTGAGAGAATAGAAAAAGAATCACCGGTGATTCTTACATTTTCATTCTTGACAGGATTTCATCAGATGATGAGATATTCTGTTCAAAAAATAGGAATTTGTTCTTTAAATATAGATACCTTTATTGAACATGACAGAATTATGCTGCAGTTTGTTATGAAACCAAAAAAACAGGCATCCATTCAAAAATTTAAAAAAAATAGAAATATATTGGAAGACATATTGACCAGAGAATTTGCAATTACCAGATGGCAGGAAAATTCAGTGGTATTGCAGGCAATCATAGAAGCATAAGTGAGGAGAAAGATGAGAAATAAAATAATTGATTTAATTACAGATTCTATTAAGGAATTGGACAGAGAGACAGTGAGCCGTATTTTAGAAATACCTCCTCAGGAGGATATGGGTGATTTCGCATTTCCATGTTTTCAGCTGTCTAAGATTTTCCGAAAAGCTCCGAATATAATAGCACAGGAGGTAGCAGAAAAGATAAAGAAAACAGATTTTGTCTCTAAGACGGCAGCTATGGGGCCTTATGTAAATTTCTTTATTGACAGAACAATGTTTGTAAGTGAAATGTTAAAACAGGTTTCTGTGGATAACTATGGAAGTTCTGAGATTGGATGTGGAAAAACTATCTGTATCGATTATTCTTCTCCGAATGTGGCAAAGAATTTTCATGTCGGTCATCTGAGGACCACACTGATTGGAAATTCTATTTACCGTATTTATAAAAAGCTTGGTTATCGGGTAGAGAGAATCAATCATTTGGGTGACTGGGGCACTCAGTTTGGAAAATTAATCGTTGCCTATAAAAAATGGGGAAGCAAAGAGGCTGTGGAACAAAACGGTATATCTGAACTGATGAAGATTTATGTAAAATTTCATGAAGAAGCAGAAAAGGACGATACTTTAAATGATGAGGCCCGGGCATGGTTTGTGAAGATGGAGCAGGGTGATGAAGAGGCTCTTTCTATCTGGGAGTGGTTTAAAGATATAAGTTTAATTGAATATAAAAGAATTTATGAACTTTTGGATGTAGATTTTGACTCTTATGCCGGTGAAAGCTTTTACAGGGACAAGACTTCTGCCGTTGTGGATGAGTTAAAGAAAAAAGGAATGCTGAAAGAAAGTGAAGGCGCCTTTATCGTTGATCTGGAGAAATATGATATGACTCCTTGTCTGATTATGAAAAAGGATGGAAGTTCTATTTATGCTACCAGGGATCTTGCCGCTATTTTTTATCGGAAAAAAACATATGATTTTGAAAAATGTATCTATGTCACCGGTATGGAACAGAAACTTCACTTTGCACAGGTGTTCAAGGTGGTGGAACTTATGGGATATGAGTGGGCCAAAACAGATTTGATTCATGTACCTTATGGGTTGGTTAGTCTGGAAGGCGGAAAACTTTCTACCAGAAGCGGCAATATTATTTATGCAGAAGATATTCTCCGTGAATCTGTATCAAAAATCAAAGAGGTCATCAATGATAAAAACCCGGATTTACAGGATAAAGAAGAAGTTGCAAAGATGGTAGGTATTGGTGCCATTATTTTCAATGATCTTTATAATCAGAGAATAAAGGATGTCACATTCAGCTGGGATAAGATTCATAGCTTTGATGGTGAGACGGGCCCTTATGTTCAGTACACTTATGCACGTGCTGCCAGTGTTTTGAGAAAGACTGGAATAACAGATGTGCCTGAAGAAATAGATTCTTCTTTATTGACAGATGAAGCATCGGTTTCCTTATTAAAAGAATTGATCCGTTTTCCAGAAGTTGTAGAGACAGCAGCAGAACGTCTGGAACCTTCGGTTGTTGCAAGATTTGTTATGTCTGTCGCCCAGGCATTTAATCATTTTTATCATGAAAATCAGTGTAATGTGGAAGATGAAAAACTTAAAAGGGCAAGGGTTAAGTTAGTAATAATTGCAAAGAAAGCAATCAAAGACGGCCTCGATCTTCTTGGAATGAAGTGTCCGGAACAGATGTAGTAAGAATATAAAGTTGGCTAAAGCAGATATGAAATTTCATATCTGCTTTGTTTTTATGTTTCACGTGAAACATTATTGTATTTATTTTCATGTTTCACGTGAAACATCTGGAAATGAAAAGTTGTAAGTGATATAATATTTCTTAAAAGGAGATTATATAATATGGGAAGAATTATCGCAATTGCTAACCAAAAGGGCGGCGTCGGTAAAACAACGACGGCGGTGAATCTTTCTGCTGCCCTGGCTGCTGCAGGAAAAAAGACACTTATCATAGATATGGACCCTCAGGGAAATACAACAACTGGTCTGGGATTGGACAAAAATGAATTAGAACATACGGTTTATGAAGTGATTTCATCTGAAATTACATTTGATGAATGTATTTGTCCGGAAGTTATTGAAAACTTATCTTTGGCCCCAGCTAACCGTAATCTGGCCGGAGCAGAAATAGAATTGATGACAGTAGACCGCATGCAGTACATACTAAAAGAGAAACTTCAGCCGACTGTCGAAAACTTTGAGTTTATTATCATAGACTGTCCGCCTGCCCTGGGAATGCTCACAGTCAACGCTATGACGGCTGCAGATACCGTAATTGTACCAATTCAATGTGAATTTTACGCACTGGATGGATTGACACAGTTAATGTATACGATTGAGTTGATACAGAAGAGTCTTAATCCTGACTTGAAAATTGAAGGTGCAGTGTTTACTATGTATGATGCCAGAACAAATTTATCGCTGCAAGTTGTAGAAAATGTAAAATCATATTTGAACCAAAATATTTATAAGACAATTATTCCGAGAAACGTGCGTTTGGCAGAGGCACCGAGCCATGGACTTCCGATTAATTTGTATGATCCTAAGTCAGTTGGTGCAGAGAGCTATCAAATGCTCGCAGAAGAAGTCATTGCAAACGGAGGAAAAGAGGAATGACGACGAAAAAGAAAACAGGATTAGGACGGGGACTGAACACATTGATACCAAGTGCTCCGGTTAAGGACACCGAATCAGAAAAGATTTTAAAAAAAGAAGAGCAAATAAAATCGGAGATTGTGGTACCGATATTGAAAGTAGAACCAAATCCGAATCAGCCCAGAAGACAGTTCGATGAAGATTCTCTTCAAGAGCTGGCGGATTCGGTCAAGCAGTATGGAATTCTTCAGCCGCTGATTGTAAAAAAACATGATAAATTTTATGAGATCATCGCGGGAGAGCGCAGATGGAGAGCAGCTAAATTAGCGGGCTTAAAAGAAGTGCCGGTGCTGATTAGAGATTATGCAGAAAATGAAATAGTAGAAATTGCATTGATCGAAAATATTCAAAGAGAAGATTTAAATCCCATTGAAGAAGCACTGGCTTACAAAAGGCTTATGGAGGAATTTTCACTGAAGCAGGACCAGGTGGCGGCAAAAGTTTCGAAGAGCCGTGCTGCCATCACGAATTCACTGAGACTTTTGAAACTGGATCAGAGGGTCCAAAATTTGTTGTCGGAAGAAATGATCACTACGGGGCATGCCCGTGCACTTCTGGCGATTGAAGATCCCGATCAGCAATATGAGACTGCGATGAAAGTTTTCGATGAGAAACTCAGTGTCAGAGAAATTGAGAAGCTTGTAAAACAGATGTCAAAGAAAAAGAAGGAAACTCCGAAAGAGGAGAATAAAGTTCAGGAATTTCTGTTTGCCAATATAGAAGAATCCTTGAAACAGGCACTCGGCAGCAAAGTGAATATAAAGAATCGAAATAACAAAGGAAAGATTGAGATAGAGTACTACTCAAAAGAAGAGCTGGATCGTTTAGTTGATATGCTGAGAACGTTATAGGAGGAATGAAATGACAACAGGTATTACAATTTTTGGAATTGACTTATTTTATGTTTTATGCGGCTTAGCCGGTGTATGTACCCTGGCACTGCTTTTAATTGTAGTATTGCTGGTGAAGACCAGCAGGTTAAAAAAGAAGTACCGCATGTTTATGAAGGGGGAAAATGGAAAGTCCCTTGAAAAGACTTTTGTAAAACATTTTGATGAATTGGAAAGAATTGAAGAAAATCATAAAATACTTGATGAAGAAATGGGAAGACTGAAAGATAAGCTTCAATTATCATATTCCAAAATGCAGGTTTTAAAATATAATGCATTTAAAGAAATGGGCGGAGAGACGAGTTTTGCGATTGCACTTTTGGATCACAGGAACAATGGAATTGTATTGAATGCCATGAGCAACCGTTATGGAAGTTATATGTATGCAAAAGAAATTAAAGATGGCCGTTCAGAGGTAGCACTTTCTAAAGAAGAGCAGATTGTGTTGGAAGATTGTATGAATAAATAAACATATCAGGAGGAAATCATGTTAGACATTAAATTTGTGAGAGAAAACCCGGAAGCAGTAAAACAGAACATTAAAAATAAGTTCCAGGACCGCAAACTGCCGCTGGTAGATGAAGTCTTAGAATTAGATGAAAAAAACAGAGAGATCAAACAGGAAGTTCAGTCTCTGAGAGCCAATAGGAATAAGATTTCCAAACAAATTGGCGGATTGATGGCACAGGGAAAAAAGGAAGAAGCCGAGCAGCTGAAACAGGAAGTGTCAAACCAGGCCGGCAGGATTGAGGAACTGACAGAGGAAGAAAAAGAAGTAGAAGAAAAAATCTTAAAAATCATGATGACCATTCCGAATATCATTGATCCGTCAGTGCCGATCGGAAAAGATGACAGTGAAAATGTAGAGATCGAGAAATTCGGTGAACCGATTGTCCCTGACTTTGAGATTCCTTATCACACGGAAATTATGGAAAACTTCAGCGGTATTGATCTGGACAGTGCAAGAAAAGTGGCAGGCCAGGGATTTTATTATTTGATGGGAGATATTGCGAGGCTTCATTCGGCAGTCATCTCTTATGCCCGCGATTTTATGATCAACAGAGGATTTACTTACTGTGTGCCGCCGTTTATGATCAGAAGTAATGTTGTGACCGGCGTCATGAGTTTTGACGAAATGGATGCCATGATGTATAAGATAGAAGGGGAAGATCTCTATTTGATCGGAACGAGTGAACACTCTATGATCGGTAAATTTATCGATACGATGATTCAGGAAGAAGAACTTCCGAAGACCCTGACAAGCTATTCCCCATGTTTCCGAAAGGAAAAAGGAGCTCATGGACTGGAGGAGAGGGGAGTTTACAGAATCCATCAATTTGAAAAACAGGAAATGATCGTTGTATGTAAACCGCAAGAAAGTATGGACTGGTATGAAAAACTGTGGAAAAATACCGTAGATCTGTTCCGTTCTCTGGATATTCCGGTCCGGACATTGGAGTGCTGTTCCGGAGACCTGGCTGATCTCAAAGTAAAATCAGTAGATGTAGAGGCATGGTCTCCGCGTCAGAAAAAATACTTTGAGGTAGGAAGCTGTTCTAATCTTGGAGATGCACAGGCACGGAGATTAAAGATCCGTGTGAATGGAGAAGACGGCAAGTACTACGCCCATACATTGAACAACACGGTCGTTGCACCGCCTCGAATGCTGATCGCATTTTTGGAAAATAATCTTCAGGCAGACGGCAGTGTAAAGATACCGGAGGCACTTCAGCCTTATATGGGCGGAATGAACGTCATTCAGTAAAGGATTTTATATGGAAAAAGCAAAGATTATTTTAGTGGAAGATAATCAGAAGATTCAGAAAGAACTCTGTGAGTTTCTGAGCAGATATGATTATGAGACAAAAGCACTCAATAACTTTGAAAATATAGTGGAGGATATCCTGAAGGAAAGGGCTGATCTGGTCCTTCTGGACATCAACCTTCCCGTGTACGACGGATATTATATATGCCGTGCGGTCAGAGAAAAATCGGATGTCCCGATCATCGTCGTCACAAGCAGAGACAGCGAGATGGATGAGCTGATGAGCATGAATCTGGGAGCCGATGATTTTATTTCTAAGCCGTATAACACACAGATTCTTGTGGCACGGATATCTTCTCTGCTCAAGCGTACAAAACATGTGAAAGAAGACTGGCAGATGACTCATAAGGGACTTTTGATCAATCTGTCAAACAGTACGGCATGCCACGGAGAAGAGCAGATAGAACTGAGCAAAAATGAAGTGAAGATTCTGTCTGTGCTTGTGAAGCATAAAGAGGAGATCGTTTCCAGAGATAATCTGATGGAAGAACTGTGGCAGTCCAATGAATTTGTAGATGACAATACACTGACGGTAAATATCAACAGGCTCAGAAAAAAACTGGATTCCATCGGGCTTGCCGATTATATTGTCACAAAGAGAGGGCAGGGGTATCTTGTATGAGCTTCAGGGCATATTTAAGAGATAAGTCATTATTTTTTGGACTTCAGATATTTTATCTGGCTTTTCTCGTATGGATGCTGAATCTGTTCCACGCCACAACCTTTGCTATTATATATCTGCTGTGTCTGTACTTTATTCTTATGATTCTTGCACTGGGAAATGAATATTTTAAGAGAAAACGTTTTTATGAGACGGCGCTGGAAAGTATGGATTCCTTAGATAAAAAATTTATGCTCCCGGAGCTTCTTGACAGGCCTGATTTTACAGAGGGAAAAATATTTTATGACTGTCTGTCACAGACTAATAAGTCTATGAGCGATGAAGTGGCAGAGTATAAGATCTCTGCCCAGGATTACAGAGAGTATGTAGAAATGTGGATTCACGAGGTGAAGACGCCCATTGCCGCTTCCAGGCTCATGATAGAAAATAATCCGTCTGAGGTGACAAAAAATATCAGCGAAGAACTGGAAGAAGTGGAATACTATCTTGAGCAGGCGCTGTATTATTCCAGAAGCAACGGAGTAGAGAAGGACTATATTGTAAAACGTATGAATCTGAATTCCATGGTTCAGGAACTGATCCGCAGCAATTCCAAGATTTTGATCCAGTCGAAGGTAAAGGTAAGCCTTGAAAATCTGGATTATGATGTTTATACGGATGAAAAATGGATGTCATTTATTCTAAAGCAGGTATTGATCAATGCAGTAAAGTACCGCAAAGATCATCCTGAAATCCGGTTTACAGCAGCAGATGAAAAGGAACAGGTACAGCTTTTTATAGAGGATAACGGCATCGGAATATCAGGAAAAGATCTTCCAAGAGTTATGGAAAAGGGTTATACGGGGACTACAGGAAGGAAGTATGCCAAATCCACGGGAATGGGATTGTATCTTTGCAGAAAGCTCTCAGATAAGCTTGGAATTGGATTTGCTGTCCGGTCAAAAGAAGGAGAAGGCACACAGATTAAAATCACATTTCCAAAAAATTCATTTGTGTATATGTAGATAAAAACCGCTGGACATAAGAATGTCAGCGGTTTTGTGTTATTTTGGATCATGTTCATCTGCATTTGGGCAGTCTTTGATATTTATTACCGGAGGACGGAAGGGATATAACTCCTCATAGGATTCCATCGCTGCCTCAGACTCTGGATTGGCAGGAATTAGTCCGGTACAGTCAGTCGTGGAACAGGTAGAACACATATCAAAAATGTTTTCATCGATTTCTTCATTGGTCAGTTCTTTTTTCTTTTTCATGATATCAACCTCCTTGTTGAGATACAATTAGTATGGTTGGTCCATGAAAAAAATATCATTCAAGAAGATTTTTCTAAAATTTTATTTGTCTAATAATATTAAGGCGATGATTTCCAGGTCTGTGTCACCGATATTTTCAATGCCGTGACCGCATCCGCTCATAGTATATGTAGTATCCCCTGCATTCACTTCATATTCGGTACCATTGTCATTGTACATGCCTTTTCCGGCTAAAATATGATAGGCTTCTCCTTCCTTTTCGTGGACATGATAGCCGAAGGAGCATCCCGGCGGGATGATGATTTTGCCGAACAGACGGCTGCTTTCTTTCATCTCTTCCTTTGTCAGAAAAGAAGTCTTCCGGATCGTTCCTTTGCCTCCCCGTGCATTTTCTACACTCTCAAACTTTACATCTTCATTTTTTAAATACATAGCTTTACCTCCATTTTTCTTGGTTATAGTATCAGTATAGAGGATAGCTTTTTAAATTACAATCCAAATAGAAAGTGACAAAAGTGTAAGTTTGCTGTAAGACAGTTCGATGGATAGAGTAAACAGACAGTGATATAGTAAGGATAACATAAAGAAAGCAAAGGAGAATTGGGATATGAAAACAGTATTGCAAGTTCAAAATATGGAAAAATATTATGGAAACAAAGGAAATGTGACAAAGGCTGTGGACGGCATCAGCTTTGACGTGGAAAAGGGTGAATACATCGGTATTATGGGAGCGTCCGGAAGCGGAAAAACTACGCTGCTTAACTGTATTTCCACGATTGACCGTGTGACCTCGGGCCACATCTTTATAGACGGAATGGATGTGACAAAACTAAAAGGGAAACATCTTTCCAAGTTCCGGAGGGAACAGCTGGGATTTATCTTTCAGGATTTCAACCTGCTGGATACACTGACTGCCTATGAAAATATAGCGCTGGCTCTGACCATTATGAAAACTCCGGCAAAGGAAATTGATGAAAGGGTAAAATCAATCGCGGAAAAATTAATGATAACAAAAGAACTGTCCAAGTATCCGTATCAGCTTTCCGGAGGACAGAAGCAGAGAGTGGCAAGCGCAAGGGCTATGGTAACCGACCCGTCCCTGATCCTGGCCGATGAGCCAACCGGAGCACTGGACAGCAAGTCTGCAAGAATGCTTTTAGACAGTATGGAAACTATGAACGCGGAACTGCATGCCACGATTCTTATGGTGACTCACGATGCGTTTACGGCAAGCTACTGTAAGCGGATTCTGTTTATCAAAGACGGTAAGATTTTTAATGAACTTGTGAGAGGCAGGGATTCCAGAAAAGAGTTTTTTGACCGCATCATTGAAGTGGTGACATTGCTTGGAGGTGACAGTACAAATGTATTCTAAATTAGCGTTTGGAAATGTAAAAAAGAGCATAAAAGATTTTACGGTATATTTTTTGACGCTGACATTCGGTGTCTGCCTGTTTTATGTATTTAACTCTATCGGCAGTCAGGAAGCGATGCTTAAAATTAATGAGTCACAGAAAAGTATCATTGAAATGCTTCAGATGGCAATCAGTTCGTTGTCTGTGTTTATTGCAGTAATTCTTGGGTTTCTTGTGATCTATGCCAACAGGTTTTTGATCAAAAGGCGGAAGAAAGAGCTTGGACTTTACCTGTGCCTGGGAATGGATAAACGGCAGGTTTCTAAAGTACTGATCATCGAAACCTTGTTTATTGGGGTGTTTGCACTGGCAGCAGGACTTCTGGCCGGAGTATTTTTATCTTAGGGGCTGTCTGCGGTAACTGCAAAAATGTTTATGGTAGAGATGAAGGAATTTACTTTTGTATTTTCCGGAGAAGCATTTATAAAGACGATCATTTACTTTGCGGTTATTTTCCTGATTGTTATGATCTTTAATACGTTCAGTATATCCAAGGTAAAGGTCATTGACCTTTTAACAGCAAATAAAAAGAATGAAGATTTAAAAGTAAAAAAACTGGGAGTTTCTGTTGTATTGTTTTTGATTTCTGTATTATGTATTGGAGTAGCTTATTACTTTATTCAGGAAAACGGTATGATGGAAGTAGATGGTCAATTTTGGATGAGTATTATCTTTGGTACGATCGGAACATTTTTGTTTTTCCTGTCTCTTTCCGGATTCTTTTTAAGAATTTTGAAGACGAACAAGAAGTTTTATTACCGAAAGCTTAATATGTTTATTTTAAGACAGATCAATTCAAAGATTACTACAACCTTTGTATCCATGACACTGCTCTGTTTGATGCTCTTAGTGGCAATCGGTGTATTTTCTACTGGAGCCGGACTGGCAACGACAATGGGCGGAGATATGAAGAAGGCGACACCATATGATGTATCTTATGTTAAGTATTTCCCGGAAGAAGAGAAGAACTTTAAAGTAAAGACAGACATGAGAAAAGAGTTTGAGTCAAAAGGAATCGATATGAACAAATTTGTTGATAAATCATGTATGATTTCCACAAGGCTCAATGCAAAACTTAAATTCAAGATATTCTTAAACGGCCGTGATAAACTTGTAGATTATCCTAAAGGTGTAAAAGAATCAATGGAAAAGTCATCGCCTGAAATTATAGGTTTATCAGACTACAACGAAGCCATGAGAAAGCAGGGAAAACAGACGATCAGTCTGAAGTCGGATGAATATGCAGTAAACTGTAATTTTGACAATATGAAGAAGCTGTGGAAAGACGTATGTAAAGACAGGGTAGAGATCAAAATGGACGGCAGGGCTCTGACTGCAAAGAGTTCTATGATCGACAGTACCTATTATTCTGCGTCTTCTCTGCCAATGGACATGGGAACTTTGATCGTTCCTGACGATGTTGCAGAAAAGTTTTCTGTGCATACAGTTGTGTATAACTGTCAGTTAAAAGATGATGTAGAAGAAAATACCCATAAACTAAGTAAACTGATGGAAAGTGTGTATCCGAACAAAACAATGGAGGAAAGAAATAAAGCGCCGTATCACACAGCGATCTATAGGGTAGAAATGATCGAACAGAGCGCGGGACTGAGCACTGTGATTACCTACATTGTTATTTATATAGGAGCAGTCTTCCTGATTACATGTGCAGCCGTTCTGGCACTGCAGCAGCTCAGTGAAAATTCAGATAACGTGGAAAGATATAATCTGCTGAGAAAAATAGGAGCGGATGAGCGAATGATCAATCACGCTATGCTGGCACAGATTGTTATTTATTTTATGGTTCCGCTGAGCCTCGCTCTGGTGCACTCCTATATCGGTGTGAAGGTTGCCAGTAACGTGATCGCAACATTGGGAAATGTAAATGCACTCAACGGCATCCTGGCTTCGGGAGGCGCTATCCTCGTGATTTATGGGGGATATATGTTGGCAACATATCTTGGAAGCAAGGCTGTCATCAAGGATAAAAACAGATAATCAGATGATAAAACCATATAAAAAACAGCAGATTTTCGAATATCTGCTGTTTTTTATTTCTTAAAAGGATCTTGTCATGCAGGTTTTTAAGGAATTTTAATGATTGAAAATGCATGATATTGATTGACTTTGAATGAAATGGTGTTATAATAAAAGAAAAAGAGGTGATTTTATGCTGCCGGATGAACGGTTTCGGAGGATTTTAGAGATAATACGGAAAAAACAGTCTGTCACAGTGCAGGAACTGGTAAAACAGATCGGGATATCTGAGTCAACAGTCCGCAGAGACCTGGCGGCTCTGGACAAAAAAGGTCTGCTGCATAAAGTTCACGGAGGAGCCACTTCTATTGATGCGGGATTTGGTGCAGAAGAAACAGTCGCGAAGAAATCTCTGAAAAATGTGGATGAAAAACGCCGGATCGCACAATACTGTGCAGAGATCATCAGGCCGGACGATTTTATTTATCTGGATGCCGGAACGACCACAGAGATGATGATTGATTTTCTGACAGAGAAAAAAGCTTCTTATGTCACCAATGGAATCATGCATGCAAAAAAACTCATGGATTATGGTTTTAGGGTATATTTGATCGGAGGAGAACTGCGTGCGGTAACTGAGGCGGTAGTCGGGGAGGAAGCCCTGGAAAGTCTCAGAAAGTATAACTTTACAAAAGGATTTTTTGGGATCAACGGGATTTCGAAAAAAAGCGGTTTTACAACACCGGATGTAAACGAAGCACTGGTAAAGAAGACAGCTCTTAGTCAATGTCTGGATGCTTATATCTTAGCCGATGCATCTAAATTCGGCAGGATTTCAGCAGTCTGCGTGGCCGGGCTGGATCAGGCAGTCATAGTTACAGGGAAACTTAAGGAACCAAGCTTTTTAAAATATACAGCGATTAAGGAGGTATCAGAATGATTTACACAGTAACATTTAATCCGGCGATTGATTACGTCATCAAGGTGGATGACCTGACTCTTGGGAAGGTAAATCGGACCAAAAGGGAAGATATGTACTGCGGCGGCAAGGGGATTAATGTATCGAATGTACTTGCCAATTTGGGGATCGACAGTGTGGGATTTGGATTTATTGCAGGTTTTACGGGAGATGCTATTGAGACAGGGGCAAAACAGCTGGGATTTAAGCCGGACTTTATCCGTCTCAGAGAAGGCATGACAAGAATCAATGTCAAGATCAAGTCAAATGAAGAGAGCGAAATCAACGGACAGGGACCGGATATCCATGAGGATGAACTGGAAATGATGTATCAGAAGCTGGATACATTAAAAGACGGAGATATATTGGTCCTGGCCGGAAGTATTCCGAACACTCTCCCTGAAGATGTATATGAAAAAATTATGGAAAGGCTTCAGGATCGAAAGATTCAGATCGTCGTGGATGCTACGAAAGATTTGTTATTAAACGTTCTGAAGTATCATCCGTTCCTTATCAAGCCGAACAATCATGAATTGGGAGAAATGTTTGGGGTTGAACTGAAAAATAATGAAGAAATCATTGAGTATGGAAAGAAGCTTCAGGAAAAAGGTGCAAGGAATGTTCTCATTTCCATGGCAGGAGATGGAGCAATCCTGATCACAGAGGAAGGGGATGTACACATTTCTCCTTGTCCAAAAGGTGAAGTTAAAAACTCTGTGGGAGCAGGCGATTCTATGGTCGCAGGTTTCCTGACCGGATATCTCAAAGCTGGAGACTATAAGGAAGCATTAAAGATGGGAATTGCCACGGGAAGCGCCAGTGCATTTTCTGAGGATCTTGCAACGAAAGATAAGATTATGGAATTGTATGAGCAGCTTTAGAATAATTTAATTGTCAAGTAGGAAAAAAGAGAAGTTTTTATGGCTTCTCTTTTTTTTGCACTTATTTGTGAAAAGAAATGTAACGGTGACATTTCTTTTCACAAAAGATGAAAAACCTCAAACTGTTTTTTACAGAGTGCGGATGATATACTCAAACCATAGATGAGGTGATAAATATGAACAAGAGATCTCGGGAAATCTTATCTACTCTGATTCAGAAAAAAGAATATGGGCAGGCGGCACAAATGAAGGAGCTTGCAGAGCAGTTCGGAGTTTCCGTAAGGACCATCCGGAATGACTTGGAGCAGATTAATGAATTTCTCAGCAAAAATGAATTGTCCGGCGTGAGTCTCGGAAAACAAGGCGTCATTGAGACGGGAAAAGATATAAATATGGCAAGGCAGTATCTTTTCCGGGATAATTTTTATTCCTATAAGCTGGAGAAAAACGAGAGAAAGATATTTATGGCGACATTGCTGATCTGTGAAAATGATTACCGGACCCTTTCGGATCTGGCGGACTGCATGTATGTGAGCCGGTCCACAGTGATTCAGGATTTGGAAAGCCTTAAAAAGTTTTTCAGGAAGCACAGACTTTATGTTGTCTCCCATTCCAATAAAGGATTGATGTTAGAAGGTGAGGAAAAAAACAAGAGATTATTGTTATTCTCCATGGTAAAAAGCAGTGAATCCGTATACCGGGAGGCACCGGTTTTTGAGAGACTGATCGGTTCTCTGAAAGAGGAGTGCCGGGTAGATATGGAAGATCTGAAGACTATGGAAAAGGTTATCAATCTGGCGGAACATTTTTCGGGAAGGTTTCTCACAGACACTTCCTTCACTGACCTTAAATATTTTCTTCTCTTAAGCCTGTACCGCATGCGGCTTAAAATTTATGCAGAGCAGGACGGCAAGAAAAACAGCAAATATGAAATGGCGGGGTATATATTAAAGCAGCTCAGTGACTTTGCTGGCATTGAGGTTGTGGAGGACGAAGTTAAATTTCTCGGCAGAATATTAAATGAGATGCGTTATATCAAAAAGACGACCAGCAACCAGGAAATTGTTAAGATGCAGGTGATCACAAGAACCTTTATTGAGCATGTTTCTATTGACATCGATTTGAATTTGCAGGGAGATTATATCTTCTATGAAAATCTCATTAATCATCTGGAATCCATGTTTTCATCAGCCATACGGGACAACACGGTGAGTTCAGTGGTGACAGAAGTCCTGGAGCGCTATCCGAAGATACAGAAAGCGGTACAAAACAATGTATTTGTCCTGGAAGATTACATAGGGCGGAAGCTGAATGAGGTAGAAATCTCATATATTGTGGTGCATATCTGTGCCGCAATTGAAAGAAACAGAAACTCCGCGGAGCGTTATTCGGTAATTCTGGTATGCAACGGAGGAATCGGAACATCCCAGCTTCTTCTGGCCAGGCTTAAAAAGTATTTCAATTTTCATGTAGCAGATATCATACCGGCTCATGACCTTAAGAATGTGGCTGTTGACGAGGCTGATGTGATTCTCTCTACAGTAGCTCTGGACACCGATTTAGAGTATATCCAGGTGGATCCTCTGCTGAATGACGGAGACTGCATCAATGTAGGGAAAAAACTTTCGAGGCTGAAAGGAAACCGGAGCACCGGTAAAAAACAGACGAAGAAAGAAAAGCCTGAGGCAGTTCATATGAAGCGGATCAAGGAAATCCTTACTTCGGATACGGACCCGGAAAAAATGATATTTAAAATAGAAGAGGTCGTCAATGAGTTCTTTCACAAAGAGGTGAGCCTGCCTCTGGCTGAAATGCTTCCAAAGCAGGCCATAAGGCTGAATGTGAGCTGTAAAACCTGGCAGGAAGCCGTCAGACAATCGGCTCAGTATCTGCTTGAAAATGATTGTATCGAGGAAAGATATATAAGTTCCATGATAAAGAATGTGGAGCAGAACGGCCCTTATATTCTCGTGGCACCGGGGTTCGCACTGCCCCATGAAGCTTTAAATGCCGGTGCAAAAAAGGTGGGTATGAGCCTGATCAGACTGGATGAGCCGGTAGTATTCGGTAAACCGGAGTTTGATCCTGTGGAGTGGGTCTGCTGTTTAAGCGCAATTAACAAAGAAACACATTTAAAGGCTATGTTCCATCTCGTGAATCTGTTTCACAATGAGAAGTTTCGAAATAAAATACGGCCGGCCCAAAGCAGAGATGAAGTCTATAACGCAATCAAACGATATGAATATGAAATGAGGTAATGCAGCATGATTTGGGAAGATTTAAAAGAGGAACTGGTGCTTACGGATCTCGATGCCGAAAGCTCCGGGGAAGTCTTTGAGCGTCTGGGAAAGACACTGATAGAGGAAGGTTACTGCAGGGATTCCTATATTGACGCCTTAAAGACAAGGGAAAAGGATTTTCCTACAGGGGTCAACATGGGAGGAGTAGGAATAGCCATTCCGCATACAGATAAAAGCCATGTGTACAAAGGCGCGGTAGCCATCGGAATCTTAAAAAAACCTGTGAAGTTTTATCAGATGGGGACAACAGATGAAGTGGTCATGGCAAGACTGGTATTTATGCTTGCCGTGGACGATCCGGAAGAACATCTGGTATTTTTACAAAGGATTCTGCAGGTGCTGCAGGATTCAAACACACTGAAACAATTGACGGAGTGTACGAAAAAACAGGACGTCATCCACATTATAAAAGAAAAAGAACAGTCACTTTCCTGAACAGGAAAAATGAAAGGAGATTTATTATGTCAGCAGTCAATATTTTATCCGTTTGCGGGTCTGGAACCGTAACATCATCTATGGTAGCGGCAAAATTGAAGGAAAAATTAGGAGAACGGGGATATTCTGTCTCCACTACGGAAGCCAGACCGACAGAGGCATTAAATCTTGCCCAGTCAGGGAGATTTGATATTCTTGCACATACCAGCCCGCTCCCGGACGGGGATTACGGCATTCCGATGGTTAATGCTTTTGCGTGCATTACAGGTATGGGAGAAGATGAATTTTTTAATCAGATTGTGGAAGCACTGAGGTCTGTCGGAAAATAAAGAGAGAGTAAAACGGAGGAAATACATATGGAAGCAATTCTTGCAACACTGAAAGCAATCATCGACAACTTCGGATCGGCAATCATCGTACCATTTATTATTTTCATTATAGCATTGATTTTTAAAGTCAAAGTACAGAAAGCATTTTTATCAGCGCTTTATGCAGGAGTATCCCTGATGGGATTTACTCTGATTCTCGGAGCGTTTACACCGATCATCACACCGATGGTCAAGAATATGTCCCAGGTCATGGCAGGCGTCACAGGGGTAAATTTAAATACGTTTGACGTGGGATGGCAGGCGACCTCCGTCGTTGCCTTTGCAACCAGCGCGGGAATGATCTATCTGGGTCTGGGGATTCTTTTACAGACGATCCTGTTCCTTGTAAAATGGACGAATATTTTTCAGCCGTCGGATCTCTGGAATAACTATTCCTATATTGTCTGGGGCGCCATGGTTATTTTCAAGACCCACAATTTTATTTTGGGAATCGCATGTATGATTCTTTTGAATCTGTACAGTCTGCTCATATCAGAGCTGGTTGCAAAGAGGTGGTCTAAATACTATAACTATCCCAACTGTACCATTATTGCCATGCACAATGTAGAACCCGCGATTTTTGCAATTTTGTTTGATCCGATCTTAAATAAGCTTGGATTCAACAAATTAAAACTGAATCCAAAATCGATAGAAAAGAAAATCGGATTTCTCGGGGAGCCCATGACTCTTGGATTTTTCCTCGGAATGTTTATCGGGATACTGGGAAGCATCAATAAACTTGGAACCATCGCCGGATGGGGTGATATTTTAGAAGCTGCGATAGCTACCAGTGCGGTCATGGCGATCTTTCCTAAAATAGCAAGTATGTTTGCCCAGGCGTTTGCGCCGATCACGGAGGCCGCAAGAAAATTCATGGGCAAAGCAGGTGACAGGGAATGGTATATTGCCGTCAACGATGCGGTCGGCTATGGAGAACCTGCTACTCTTACAAGCGGACTTCTGCTGATCCCTATTATGATCGTGGTTTCTACGATCCTCCCGGGCAATCAGGTGCTGCCGGTAGTAGATCTTCTGGCTATCCCATATATGGTACAGGGCCTGGTAGCGGTCTATAAAGGAAATATGTCAAAGATTCTTGTAGCCGGAACAATTTGGTTCAGCTTAGGGCTTCTCATGTGTACTTATACAGCTCCGCTGTTTACGCAGGTGGCAATCTCCGCGGGATTTGCGATCCCGGCGGGAGCAGCCATGATTACGAGCTTTAATATTCTTGGAAAACCAATGCTTGGGTTCGTATTCCTTGCATTCCTTTCCGGAAATCCTGTCTTCATCGCGATTGCAGTGATTGTCTACGCAGTCATGTTTGCAGTCTTTAAACTGAAGAACAAGGAGATCGTAGCTTACTTAGACCGTCAGGCGGAAAAAAATGAATCAGCGGAAGAAGCAGGGGTGTAAAGTATGAAGGTAGATGTGAATAAATTTTTAAAGCCGTGCAGCTGCGGCAGAAAACATGAAATCATTGTGGACGATATAATTATAGAAAGCGGGGCAGTCAGCAGACTCCCCGAGATCCTTGCAAGGGACGCATATAAGAAGTTTCAAAATATTGTAATGATCTGTGATGAAAATACTTATGAGGCAGCGGGAAAGACGGTGGAACGCCTTGTGCCGGGTCTGAAAAAGGCAGTCCTTGATCCGGAAAACCTCCATGCCAATGAACATGGCGTGGAGGCGGCACAAAAGTATCTTGACCAGATGGGCGAGCTGGATCTGATGATCGCTGTTGGGTCCGGGACCATCCATGACATCTCAAGGTATCACGCCTACGAGAAAAAAATTCCTTTCTTCTCCGTACCGACGGCGGCCAGTGTGGACGGTTTTGTATCCACAGTAGCAGCTATGACATGGCACGGATTTAAAAAGAGCTTTACTGCCGTATCGCCGATCGTTGTCATTGCGGACACGGATATTTTCAGCAGGGCACCGATGCGGCTGACGGCTTCCGGTGCTGCAGATTTGCTCGGGAAATATACGGCTCTTGCAGACTGGAAGATCACACATATCCTGATGGGAGAATATATTTGTGAAGAAATCTGTGAGATGGAGTATCAGGCACTGGATGCGCTGAAGGCCAGTCTTCCGGGACTGGCAGCCGGCGATGCGAAGGCTTATGAAGAGCTGATGTATGGACTCCTGCTTTCCGGTCTTGCCATGCAGATGACCGGCAACTCAAGACCCGCATCTGGGGCGGAGCATCATATGTCCCATTTGTGGGAAATGGAAGTGCTGAATGATTACATTGACTTTTACCACGGGGAAAAGGTTGGCGTAGGGCTGATCCTGGCTTCAAAAATCTACCACAAAGCGGCAGAGAAAATGCGCGGTGAAGCATTTACAGTGAAAGAATCTATGCCTGTAGAAGAAGAACTGATCAGAGTGAATTTTACTAAGCTTGGAATGTATGAGTCTATCATAGAAGAAAACACACCGAACCTGCTGGAAGAAGTTGACTCACAGAAGCTTTTGGAAAGGAAAGATGAGATCGCGGCGGTGATCGATGAGATCCCTTCAGCCGGAGAGCTTACCGATATGCTCAAAGAAGTGAATGGGGTCAGAACCCTTGAGGATCTTGGCTTTGACGAAAGCTTTCAGGAAAAAACTGCAAGATTGTCTCCTTATGTGAGAGCAAGAATTACCTTCATGAGACTGCTCAAGTTTTATAGTTTTTATGAAGAAGTGATCAACGGTTAGGGGGAAGGAAGATATGCTGGAAGAATTAAAAGAGCAGGTGTATGAGGCAAATATGGAGCTCCCGGCAAAAGGGCTCGTCACATATACTTGGGGAAATGTAAGCGGAATCGACCGCAGAAAGGGAATGTTTGTTATCAAGCCGAGCGGAATCGCCTACGAGGAACTCAGACCTTCCGATATGGTGGTTATGGATCTTGACGGAAATAAGGTGGAAGGGGATTATCATCCTTCCTCCGATACCCCGACCCATCTGGAACTATATAAGGCATTCGGACAGATCGGCGGTATTGTACACACACATTCTGCCTGGGCAACTTCTTGGGCCCAGGCGGGAAGGCCGGTTCCATGTTATGGGACCACTCACGCAGATTATTTTTATGGACAGATTCCATGTGCCAGAGGGCTCAGCGCAGAAGAAATCAGGGAAGAGTATGAGAAAAACACAGGTCTTGTCATTATAGAGACATTTCAGGGAAAAAATCCATCCTATGTCCCCGGAGTGCTTTGTACAAATCATGGGCCGTTTTCATGGGGGAAGGATGCCATGGAGGCCGTCCACAATGCGGTAGTGCTGGAAGAGGTAGCAAAGATGGCTGCCAGGACAGAACAGCTGAGAACAGAAGTGCATGAAGCGCCGAGGATGATTCAGGATAAACATTTTTTCCGGAAACACGGGCCGAACGCCTACTATGGAAATGCCGGAAAGTGAGGATGCGATGCTGGAAAACACTAAGGTCTTTGTTCTGGATATGGACGGCACGATCTACCTGGGGAGGGAACTGTTTCCGTTTACAAAAGATTTCCTCTCCAAAGTCACAGAGACAGGCAGGACGTTTTATTTTTTTACAAATAATTCATCCAAAAGCCAGCAGGCTTACATTGAGAAGCTGGATTTTATGGAGATTAAAATCACGAAAGAACAGATGATGATCTCCAGTCATGTGATGATCCGGTTTCTTATGGAAGAACATCATGGAAAAAGTGTCTATGTAGTGGGTACCCCCTCTTTGCTGGAGGAATTCAGGAAATTTGGAATAACACTTGTACAGGAAGATCCGGATATCGTGGTCCTGGGGTTTGACACGACTCTGACTTATGAAAAGCTTTCAAAAGCCTGCAGCTTTATACGCAGCGGCTGTCTCTATTACGGAATCAATCCGGATCTGAACTGTCCCATGGAGGGAGGAACTTTTATACCGGACTGTGGTTCCATGGCAAAGCTTGTGGAGGCTTCCACCGGAAGGTATCCGGAGTTTTTCGGAAAACCGTCCCGCCATACACTGGATTATATCATACGGGAGACCGGGTGCAGGCCGGAAGAAATAGCAATCGTCGGTGACCGGATTTACACGGACATTGCCGTGGCAGACGGAAGTAATGTGACGTCGATTCTGGTGCTGAGTGGAGAGAGCACTATGGAAGATGTGGAGAAGAGCAGTGTGAAGCCAGATCTGATTGTAAATGATTTAAGTGAGTTGACAATGCATCTGTAGAAGAAATATGTGTATTTAATTTTCATTATGGGGAGTTCCGTTACGGAACTCCCCATATAATGTATTAGTTTATGAATGATTATAAGTCAATTTTGCGAAAATCAATGATCAAATTTTCATAAATCTTGGATTTTACACTATCATGAAAGGTATATTCCGTAATATCTTCATTCATTAAATCGTGAACCATAATCCTGGACTTTTCAGGATCAACGATCCAGTATTCACGCACACCGGCAGAACGGTATTTAAAAAGCTTGATACTGTAATCCATGCGCCTGCTGCTCTGTGAAACAATTTCAATAATCCAATCCGGAGCCCCATGGCATCCCCTGTTATCCAGCTTGTTTTTATCACAGATCACAGATATATCAGGTTCTACATAATTCATGTCATCATTATTGAGAAAGACTGCAAAAGGTGCAGGATAGACTTCACATGAATCGTTTGAACTGTCAATGTAGTTTGCTATATATTGATTTAATTTGCTTATAATTTTTTGATGATTTCTGGTGGGCGGTGCCATATAATAAATGTGTCCGTTAATCAGCTCTGCCCTTGTACCATTGTGCATAGCATAAATATCTTCAGTGGTATAGAGTTTTTCTCTGGCTGATGACATATAAACACATCCTTTCATGGGGATTATAAGCAGCTTAATTAATAAATAAGCAGTTTTTTTATTATAATATGAGAAGGTATTTAGCACAAGTGTACCCACTTCATTTATTGTTATGCTATTCTTTCTGGTAAGAAAGTATTCTGAAAGCAAAGGAGATAAATTTATGGAAGATAAAAAGATGGTCCGTCAACAGATCAGGGAAAAGCTGAAAAAGTTATCCACAGAATACATGCAGGAATCAGATGAAAAGATACAGGAGATTATCTTAGAGTTACCGGAATTTAAGAGAGCCGAAACCGTTTTCTGTTATATATCCGTTGGAAAAGAGGTGTCCACGGAAAAGATTTTAGAAGAGTGCTTCCGACAGGGAAAAACTGTGGGTGTTCCGTTATGTACCGAACCGGGTATCATGGAAGTCAGGGAAATCAAGGGGATGGAACAGCTGGAAAATGGAATTTATGGACTGTTGGAACCGAAAAAAGATACTCTTCTTATCCGGAAAAAAGAAATTCAGCTGGGGATAATTCCATGTGTATCAGCGGACCTCTGTGGAAAACGCCTTGGACATGGGGCCGGATATTATGACCGGTATCTCTCTGATGCAGACTTTTATAAAGTTCTGTTGTGCAGAAGAAAACTTTTGTGGGAAAAAATCCCCACAGATGATTATGATGTATCTATGGATTTGGTGATTACAGATTAGATTGTACAGATATATCGTTTATATTTTTTGAAAATTATTTTCAAACCGTCTCATTGCATGGGGATTAAGTATAGTCTATGATTGAGAAAAGGAGGCGGGAATTATGGCAAATGAAGATAAAAAAGATTTTAATAAAATGCTCTACGAAGACAAAGGGATGCCCAAAATACAAATTGTGACGGATGAGGCGACGATAAAAAGATATGGCGGGGAAAGGATGTATTTTGCTCCTCCAGTCACTTATGATGAGATAATGAAAAAGATTCCCTGTGGAAAAGTGATTACCGTAGGCACGATCAGAGTCTATCTGGCTAAAAAGAATGATGCAGATTTTACAGATCCCATCACGGCAGGAATTTTCGTGTCGATTGCTGCCTGGGCAAGCTGTCAGCGTTCTGAAGATGAAACACCTTATTGGCGGACGCTGAAAGCAAGGGGAGAGTTAAATCCTAAATATCCCGGAGGGATTGAAGCGCAAAAAGAAAGATTAGAAGCCGAGGGACATACGATTGTTCAGAGAGGCAGAAAAAATATAAAATATTATGTGCAGGATTATGAGAACGTGCTTTTTGATTTAGAAGGATGATTGGTTTTAAATACGAATGCCCAAAATAGAACTTGCCCACATTGCCCGCGGTCAATCTGTTATATTCTTCTTGAAGTTATTCATCAGTTTTAGAACAAAGGAGAAGACATGAACATTTGGGAGAACACAGTACTGACAGATCAGGGAAAAGTATTACAGGCAAAGTTATTAAAGGGACAGACATTAAAAATCAAAAGAGCAGCCACAGGGACGAAAAAAGTACCGGTGGTGGATCTCAGACAGCAGACCAGTGTTACGGAAGGGGGATATGACCTTACGCTTCAGCCGGCAAGGACAGAAGGGGATAAGACAGTTATCCCAGTACTGCTTGAGAATAAAGGTCTGAACGAGAGTTATGATCTATGGCAGGTTGGATTTTATGCGGAAGACCCTGATGAGGGAGAGATCTTATTTTGTCTTTCACAGGCTTCTCAGGCAAAGAATATTCCTGCAGAGGCAGAAAGCCCCGGGTTCTCGATTACATGGGATTTTTATTTTAATACATCGGATACGGCACCGTTTGAAGTGGTATTGGATTCTGCAGGATTGGTGAGTATTGAACAGTATCAGATTCATACAGATGAAATAAATAAGGTGAGTGGAAAGATTGATTGTTTAAATTCGGTTTTAGAAACACTAGGAACAAAGATAACAGACGTTCGTAATGTTTTTGGGTATGGCACTTTCCATAACGGTTTTATTCAAATTGGAAAATTAGTTTGTGTGTCATTTGGGGTTGGTCTGGCCGCAAATATTGCCGCTGGAAAAAATTTATGCAGTGGACTACCAAAACCACTATCAGATATTGCAATATTAAATGTATACAATGGTGTAATGTCTAGTTATTCAAGGGCAAAAGTAACTAGTGATGGAGTATTATATGTAGAATCTGCACATAACTCTGGAGATTCACTATTGGTAAATGGAGCATATATTGCAAAATAAACTTAATATTTAACTGAAAATGAGAGACTCTCTACCGATCTTTATATTTTTGATTAGGTTTGGTATTTTATCAATTATTAATCAAGGAGCCATACACATACAGTTATTTCGCAATTGTAATATTTATTATCATAATAATACAGGTGGCCCTGCAGTGTAAAATGCACCGCAGAGCCACCCTTTCATGTATTATTCTATCTTTTGAGCCGATATGCACATTGTCTGTCCGTCCGGTCCATATGGAGCTCCGGCAATATCACCATAAACGTTTATATTGATGAAACCGGCTTCCAGTAAATCATGTTTGATCTCTTTTAGTGTAAATGTATGTTCCCAGACATTATACAGGGAAAAACTATCCTCGGTTACAACCGCATACTGGTTTAAAAAAGTTTGATCCTCCTCATAGCGGTAAAATGAATGAAGAGTTAAACATAGCTTTTCACTCCAAAAACCATTTTCACGAATATCCCAGTCCGTAGTTTCTTTCACGCCTTTATATTTTAAAGGAGTAAAAACATCAAATAAGAAAATACCCTCAGGAAAAAGAGAATCATAAATCTTTGCCAATAGTTTCTTTCTTGTATCGCGGGACAGAACACCAAAATCGCAGTATATGAGGGTTATCAGATTGTACTGAGAACCAAAATGAATCTTCGTGTAGTCTCCTTGAACGTATTTAATTTCTTTTTTAGTTTGGTAAGCCGAATTTTTCGCATAAGCGACAGATCTGTCTGACAAATCTATGCCGGTAACATCGTATCCCAGGTCGTAAAATAATTCAGTATAAATACCAGGGCCGCATCCCAGGTCTAATAATAACGGATACTCCTCTGGGCAAAAGTTTTCTGAAATCCATCCGGCAGATGTTTTCACAAAGCTTATTTCTCTTGTGGCTGAATCTAAATGCTCATTTAAGTGTGCTGCCAGCATACTTTTGGAGATGTGATCGTCATCCCAAATATTGTTGTTGGTCTGTTCAAACAGATCCGGTCGTCTTTCTAAGAGATTCAATAATTTTTTCATAATGTTTTGTCCTTTCATAATCTTGTTTGCATAACAACAAAACCTGTGTTTACAGATTCTAAAAAAATACATGCAGTTCGGATTATTTTTCGATTTCCACGTTTCATTTATACTGCTGTTTACGCAGCATCAAATGCGCCGGACAAAACCATCTCCCTTATAGTAAATATGAATGAATTATAAAGGAAGTGCAGAGGAAAGTAAAGTTTTATTATTCTTTCGATATTCCCTAGGAGAACATTGATACTTCCGCTTAAACGTTAAAGAAAAATTGCTGGGACTGTCAAAACCGCATCTTGTAGAAATTTCAGCTATACTCTTGTTTGTGTTTATAAGCAGCAGGGCGCCTTTGGACAGGCGGTATCGAATCAAGTACTGCATAGGTGAAATACCCAGAGTACGGTGAAAGCAGCGGAGGCATTCCCTCTCTCCGATATTTGCGGCCTGCGCAATATCGCAGAGCTTTAATGGTTCAGCATAACGGGACTGTATCATATGAATCATCTCCTTGATCCTGAAAGAATCCTGATCTGGTTTTGCAGAAGTATCAGAGATCTCAGGCTTATAAAATGTACAGAGAAGAAAGCAAAGTCTGGAAAGACATTCCCGGACGGTAAACTCATATCCTTCCCGGTTATTTGCCAAAGCGTCAAAGGCCATCATGAAACATTGTCTGATACTGACACCGGACGTATCTTCCGCAGAAAATAACACACAGTCCAAAGTACAGGAACTGATCAGAGGATACATATATTTTTTATAGAAGACCGAGCTGTCAGAACCGGAGATTAAATCGGTATGGAAGACCAGAGAATGAAGTCTGCATTCATTCGAGGTCTCTGCCTCGTGGAGGATGTTTGAATTGATCACGAGGCAGTCTCCGGCATTCATCCGAAAACGTTTTCCCGGGACCCGGACATCTAAAGTGCCTGATGGAAGGAAAATCACTTCGAGTTCCTCATGCCAGTGCCAGGGAATCCTGTTTATGGCATGAGAAGAATAGACAGAATCATAACCTGCACACGGAAATTCTATTGTACCGTGGGGACACACTTCCCTCCTGTCCTGGTCTGTAGAAACCGTACATTCCTGTAAACTCATAAGAAATCCTCCATTTTGTCGCTTTTCTTATATTATAAGTCTGAATATTGATTGTTTCAATTAGAAAAAGACGGTATTTATATAGATAGTACAAAGACCAGCGAATGGCATTAACAGGAGGTATGATTTTTATGATAGATTTACATATGCATTCTTATTACAGCGACGACGGGGAATATCAGCCGGAGGAACTGGTGAAAAAGTGTAAGGAAAAAGGAATTCAGTATATGGCTGTTACCGACCACAACAGCGTCCGGGCAGTCGGTGAGGGGAGAGAAGCAGCGCAAAAAGAAGGGATTCATTTTATTTCAGGAGTAGAGGTTGACTGTACCTTCAAAGACAGAAACTTTCATGTATTAGGCTATGGAATTGATGAGCAGAATCCGGTATTTCAGAAGATAGAAGACAATATATCAGTGCAGAGTGAAGAAGCTTCCGTAAAAATGCTGGAGGCAACAAGAAAACTGGGATTTGACGTGTCTGAGAGTGATATGGAAAAACTGACCGAAACGATGTTTTGGAAAAACCGGTGGACTGGTGAAATGTTTGCGGAAGTGCTGCTTAACAAGCCGGAATACAGGGATCACGATCTGCTCCTTCCATATCGTCCGGGTGGGGAGAGGAGCAGCAACCCATATGTGAATTTTTACTGGGATTATTATTCTCAGGGAAAACCCTGCCATGTGGATATAACGTTTCCTGCCATGAAAGAAGTGATCAGCCAGATTCATGAGAGCGGCGGGAAAGCTGTTCTTGCACATCCGGGACAGAATTTGAGAGATCATATGGAACTGTGGGAAGAAATCGCAGTTTCAGGAATTGACGGTGTGGAGGCTTTCAGCAGCTATCATACGCCTGAACAGGCATTGTTTTTCAGTCATGAAGCAGGAGAGAAACAGCTGTTTATCACCTGCGGAAGTGATTTTCACGGAAAGACAAAGCCGTCCATCAGTATCAGACAGCATGGGTACAGCGGCTCCTGGGAAGAGCTGTTAAAACAGCTGGAAGGGATTTTGTAATCTTGGTATAAACTTATAAAACAAAAACTCTGCCGGAATTTTTTCCTGAGGCAGAGTTTTTGTTTTTTTATTTTACTGAGAGTTCATTGGCCAGTTTTACGATGGTTCCAATCGGATCGGAAAGCTCACTCTGGTTCATTGCATTTATATAACTTGCCCTGTTCTCATAAACCTCATGGACGGCGTTCAAGAGTGATTTGGACGTCACTTCTTCTTCGTTCAAGACATAACTGTAACCCTGCCGCTGGAAAGACTGGGCATTTAAGATCTGATCGCCCCGGCTGGCATTTAAACCGAGAGGAATGAGAATATTTGGTTTCCTCAATGCGAGAAGTTCACAGATGGCGTTGGCACCTGCCCGGGAAATGATCACATCCGCACAGGCAAAAAGATGTTTCAGTTCTTTTTTTACATACTCAAACTGGCAGTAGCCGCTCTTTCCCGCAAGCATTGTCTCCAGGTTGTTTTTTCCGCAGATGTGAATGATCTGAAAGTCTTCCAAAAGCTCGTCAATATTCTCCCTGACCGCATTGTTGATTGCCACGGAACCAAGGCTTCCGCCGATGATCAGCAGTACCGGCCTGGAAGATGTAAAGTCACAGAGCTTCAGTCCTTTTTCCCTGGAACCGGTAAAGAGTTCCTCACGGATCGGAGACCCGGTCAGGACAGCTTTGCCCTCGGGGAGGTGTTTTACTGTCTCAGGAAAATTACAGCATACTCTGCTGGCGCTTGGAATACTTAATTTGTTTGCAAGGCCCGGCGTCATGTCGGATTCATGGATGATGACCGGGATGCCAAGATGCTTGGCAGCGATGACCACGGGTACGGTGACGAAGCCGCCCTTGGAGAACACAACATCGGGTCTCAACTTTTTAAGTGTTTTTTTTGCATCGAAATATCCCTTCATGACCCGGAAAGGATCGGTAAAATTTTTTACGTCAAAGTATCTTCTCAGCTTTCCGGAAGAAATTCCGTAATAGGGAAGATCAATATCTTCGATTAATTTCTTTTCCATGCCGTCCTTGGACCCGATATAGCTGATCTTATATCCCTCTTTTTCAAGAGCAGGCACCAATGCCATATTCGGAGTGACATGGCCGGCTGTACCCCCTCCGGTCAATACGATTCTTTTCATAATACCTCCAAAATCAAAACAAATGTCATCGGGTCTCTTTATATTCCTTTAAAGCTTTGGAGAGCTGGTCAGGACATGAGGTTCCGCGGAATCCGCACTGAATGCCTGAGAGGCGTTCGATCACCTCATCTACCTGCATTCCTTTGACCAGGGATGCCACACCGGTAGTATTCCCCTGGCAGCCTCCCCGAAACTCTACATTTTTTACCACATTGTCTTCTATTTCAAATTCGATCGCATTGCTGCAGACGCCTTTTGTCTTGTATATCACTATAATTACCTCCTGTTATATTTCTTTTATGGCATATTATATCATAAAAGTTCCAAAAGCTGTGGTATAATTTTTGTCAGGCTAAATTTATTGTTTGAAAGGAGAAGAGATTATGAAGATAGGAATCATAGGAGCAATGGAGGAAGAAGTGGAATCTTTGATCTCATCTATGGAGAATGCACAAAAAACTTCAAAAGCTTCCATGGATTTTTACGAAGGCAGGCTCTGGGGAAATGACGCAGTCGTGGTTATGAGCGGAATCGGAAAAGTGAATATGGCCGTCTGCACACAGATCCTGATCGACTGCTTCAGTGTTGATAAGCTGATCAATACCGGAGTCGCAGGAGGGCTTTATAAAGAGATAGAGATTGGGGATATCGTAATCTCCAGCGACGCGGTGCAGCATGATATGGACGCCGTGGGATTTGGATATAAGCCGGGAGAGATCCCGCGAATGGAGTGTTCCGTATTCAGGGCAGATGAAGAACTTATAAGAGAGGCAGAAGAGGCGTGCAGGAAGGTCAACCCCGATATCCGTTGTTTTACAGGCCGGGTTTTAAGCGGCGACCAGTTTATTTCAAGCGATGAAAAGAAACACCGGCTCATAGAGAACTTCGGCGGATACTGCGCGGAAATGGAAGGAGCAGCCATGGCGCAGACAGCATATTTAAACAAAGTACCGTTCGTAGTGCTCAGGGCGATTTCCGATAAATGCGACGATACGGCAACAGTAAGTTACAGCGAATTTGAGGAAGCTGCAATAAAGCATATAATTAGACTGATTCACGGTATTTTAGACAAAGAAGCGTCAAACTTTGTAAGGCAATAATCCGTGTATTCCCCTCTTTGTGATTTTATAATATAAGAATCATAAAGGAAGAAGGAGAAATATCATGGATGTATTAAAAAACGCATTTTTTTTACCGGGACTGATTGCAGTTATGGCCGCAGGTGTCCTGTCAAAACTTATTGTCTGGAGGAATTACCGCAGGCTTTTAAGAGATTCTTATGAGATGGACGGAAATAAGAAACAGTGGATGGGAGTGCTGAAAAAAAAGTTCGAAAGTTACTATCAGCTGGAGGCCAACCTGAACAACATTCCCTGTGTTGTGGACAAGTATATGAAAAATCACAAAATAGCAGGAGTGTCTTCCGAGATCATGGAACAGATCACCGGATTGTGTGCCGTTTTGAGTTTTTTCCTGGGTTGTCTTGGAACAGTACGGGGATACATAGAAGGAGCCGATTTAAGTGTTGTGGCAGAGAGTCTGTTTTTAAGCCTGTCGGCCGGACTGTTTCTTGTGTTTGTGGACAGGCTGGTCACCTTTGACGGAAAAAAACAGCTGGTCAGAGCCAATCTGATCCATTTTCTTGAAAATATTCTTCCAAACCGCTATCTCAAATCTGTGAAAAAACAGGAAAAAGAAGAACAGGCAAAGCAGAAGGAGAAGCAGAAAGAAAAGGAGCAGGTAAAGGAAGAAAAGAAAGAAGCAAAAAAAATAGAAAGACACTGGCAGGAAGCGGCCGCATCCAGAGAATTTGAACTGACCGATGAAGAAATGCAGGCGGTGAAAGATTTTATAAATGGATTATAAATCTAATGTATACATAATAGAATAATAAAAAAGCAGGAAATCAAACCATGAGGAAAGTTTTATTATTATTCTGCATCATTTGCATGCTTGGTCTTGCCGGCTGCCAAAAGGAAGAGGCGCAGGTGGAGACTACGAAAGTGATCAGCCAGGGAAGCAATACAAAAGAAGGATGGTGGCTGAAACGAAATAAAGAACATCAGCAGCCGGAATTTTCACAGAATGTGGATCTGTCCAAATATGACGCATACTCTGTGGATACGAAGGCGAAAAATAAGAAAGTGATGTATCTGACCTTTGACTGCGGATATGAGAATGGTTTTACGCCCAAAATTTTGGATGTATTAAAGAAAGAGAAAGTTCCGGCGGCATTTTTTGTGACGAAGCCTTTTATCCGGGAAGATCCGGATTTAGTAAAGAGAATGAAGAAAGAGGGGCATGTGGTGGGAAATCATACGGTCCATCACAAGAGCATGCCAACGGTTTCAGACAGGGACAATAAGCAGGAACTCATCGACTGTGCGGAATACTGCAAAAAAACAACCGGTTATGATATGGATATGTTTATGCGCCCGCCTATGGGGGAATACAGCGAACATACATTAGCGCTGACAAAGAAGCTCGGATATAAGACAATTTTCTGGAGTATGGCATATGTGGATTTTAATGTGAACAGCCAGCCGGGCAAGGACTATGTAGTTCAGCATTTTGAAGAAAATTACCATAATGGAGCCATTCCGCTGATGCACAATGTATCCCAGTCTAACGCCGAAGCGCTGGAGACCGTTATCAGGAATATGAAGGCAAAAGGATTTGAATTCCGGTCGCTGAAAAAGCTCCCGGACTATTGAACAGAAGGGCGTTATTTGTTAAAATATAGATAACGCATTTAACCAAGAGAGACAACAGTAAAGGAGAAAGACATGGGAAAAATTAAGTTTGATTACAGCAACGCAAAAGATTTTATCAGAGACCATGAGATCGACATGATCGAGAAGCAGGTTGCGGATGCGAAAGAGTATTTGCTGTCAAGAAAAGGCCCGGGAAATGACTTCTTAGGATGGATCGACCTTCCTGTGGATTATGATAAAGAAGAGTTTGCGAGAATCAAAAAAGCTGCAGAAAAGATTAAGAGTGATTCCGATGTATTGGTTGTCATTGGTATTGGAGGGTCCTACCTAGGTTCCAGAGCCGTGATCGAAGGGCTGTCCAACAACTTTAACAATAAGCTGGACAAAGAAGTGAGAAAAGCTCCGGAAGTATACTTTGCCGGACATAATATCAGCGGTACATATGTTAAACAGCTGATCGATGTGATCGGAGACAGAGATTTCTCTGTCAATGTCATCTCTAAATCAGGTACGACGACAGAACCCGGCATTGCATTCCGTATCTTCAAAAAGCTTCTTAAAGACAAATACGGAAAAGAAGAAGCAAACAAGCGCATCTACGCTACCACAGACAAGGCAAGGGGAGCATTGAAGACACTTGCCACAGACGAGGGATACGAGACTTTCGTTGTGCCGGATGATGTAGGGGGACGCTTTACAGTCCTGACAGCCGTAGGACTCCTTCCGATCGCAGCTGCGGGAATTGACATTGATGAGTTTGTAAAGGGATTCCAGGACGGAAGAGAGATGTTCTTAAACGCACCGTTTAATGAAAATCCGGCGATGCTCTATGCTGCCATCCGAAACATTCTCATGCGCAGAGGAAAGGGCATGGAGATCCTCGCAAACTACGAGCCGAACCTTCACTTTATCTCTGAGTGGTGGAAACAGTTATACGGAGAAAGCGAAGGAAAAGACGGAAAAGGCATCTTCCCTGCATCTGTTGACTTCTCCACAGACCTGCATTCTTTAGGCCAGTTCATTCAGGACGGATCTTCCAATCACTTTGAGACCGTGCTGAACGTGGAAGAACCGGAATTAGACATTGTGCTCGAAGCAGAAGAAAACGATCTGGACGGATTAAATTATCTGGCAGGCAAGACCATGAACTTCGTAAACCAAAACGCTATGAAGGGAACCATCTTAGCTCATGTGGACGGAGGCGTTCCGAACTTAAGATTTGATATTCCTAAGATGGATGCATACCATCTTGCGCAGCTGTTCTACACATTTGAGTCTGCGTGCGGTATGAGCGGTTACTTAAACTGCGTAAATCCATTTGACCAGCCTGGAGTGGAAGCATATAAGAAAAATATGTTTGCCCTGCTTGGAAAACCTGGATTTGAAGACAGAAGAGAAGACTTATTAAAGAGATTATAGGAGAACAAATGAAAAAGATTGCACAGTTCCATAAAGTAAGTTTTGGACAGTTTTTAGAAAGCTGGCAGGATACCTTTGAAGGTACCTCCGAGGATGAAGTGAGACAGATTTTTGACAGTATTGAGCTTCCAAAGAGGGCTACCAGAGGTTCCGCCGGATACGACTTTTACAGTCCGGTTGACTTTGAACTCAAACCGGGTGAGACGATCAAGATTCCGACAGGCATTCGTGTGTATATGGAAGAAAGCTGGGTACTGAATCTGTTTCCGCGCAGCGGCCTTGGGTTTAAGTTCCGCCTTCAGATGAACAATACGGTGGGGATTATCGACAGTGATTACTTTTATTCAGACAACGAGGGACATATTTTTGTCAAGCTCACCAATGATTCCAATGAAGGAAAAATTGTGAGAGTAGAAGCAGGAACTGGGATCGTACAGGGTATTTTTATGGAATATGGTGTGACCATAGACGATGATGCAAAAGAAGTCCGCAACGGCGGATTCGGCAGCACAACCAAATAACAGAAAAAAGACCTTGCCTTTAAAGGGCAGGGTCTTTTTTTGACAGAAAGTATATGCCTGAATATGTAAATATCACGTTTTTGAGAGTTAGTGGCCAATGATATGATATTCAGGAGAAAAGTTATATAACTTCCATAATACCTTCTAGTATAGAAACATCTGTAATGAAAAAAAGGTGAATGGCTTCAGGAATCTTCCTGATGTTCCATCTGTTCCAGTTCTGCAGGGGTATGGCCGGAAGCTATGAACAGGCGGGTGTCCGCATAAAGATCCATCATCCTCCCCGCAAAGTTGTCTGCCTGTTCCTGATCTGCAAAGGCTACATCGCCTTTTTGAAGCATCTCAAAGATCTGTTCCGGATCAGCTCCAACCTTCATAATATAAGAGATCCGATTTGTGAGATCCACAGCTTCTGTCACTTGAAATCCCAGCTCATCAACCAGATAAGAAGTAAATTTCAGAGATGCCTGACCATTATCAAAGGTTCCCTGAAAAATTTCTTCACGGGATGGATGATAATAGGCATAGTCCTTCCGGATCGAAGAAATATCCTCAAGGAGGCTGGGATCTTCAAGAAGCATAGAGTCTACAAACATTTTATTATGATATCCGAAACTGAAGGCATGAGGGCTTGGCAGAAAATAAAGGTTGATCAGGTCCCTGGGCGTGATCTGTACCTGCTCATACTCGTTGTACAGTTCTGCAATATGCTCAAGCGGCGCGGCTCCGAAAATACGGACACAGTAATAACAGTACTGAATCTGTTTCCATGTCAGTTCCCTGCGTTTCCTGAAATTCTCAGTATTCATGGCGGAGTAGGATGCAGATACATCCGGCGGAATATAAATTTCGTCATCCTCATCAACGGCACAGTAGCCTCCGTCCAGAAAGGCATCAAAGATATCTTCGTCATCAATGGGGAAGTATCCATCCAGCGCAGCTTCAAATGCCCGGATCTCAAGATCCGTAAGGGTCAGAAAAAAGCTGCCCATAGCGTCAGGTTTTATGATATATTCAGAAAGATATGAGGCCAGATCAGGCTTTTCCATCTGTGAACAGTGGTCCAGCTGATGGATATGGGCAATCTCCAGAAGATCATCTTTTGTATACTGAAGATAAACATCCCTGAGGGAATCGGAAGAAAAAGAGGGCGGGACGTCTTCTGTTTTTTTTCTGAGGGTTTCTGAAGGCTCCTTTGTTCCGTCCTCCAAGAAGCAGAGGTTTTCCTTCATAGAGAGATTGAGATCTTCCAAACGGGTATCTGCACGGAAATCGCCTTTATATTTTATGATTTCCGGAAAACGGTTTTGGTAAGCGGGGATTAATTTTTCTGTCTCTATCCGAAACTCTGTCTTTCCCTTTAAAATATATGTGTAATCAATAAATTGTTTATCCTTCATGTAAGAATCGATCAGCAGAGAATTATCAAAGATTCTTTGATGGTGCACAGGGATTTCAAAACGAAACAGACACCGCCCGGATTTTTGGAATGCGGCCTGTATAATTTCGTGGAGACCGGAAAATGATATACAGTCAGGAATGAATATACGTCTCCACATCGGTGGCCTGCTGTTTTTTATGATGACTTTTATCTGATATCCGCCCATAATCAACCTCCTGTCTGTAATGCTTGTGCCGAAGTTTTATTACATTCATTTTATCACATAAACAGGGCAGAAAAAAGACGGAGCAGGAATCCTCCTGATCCGTCTTTTCTGTCATAGATTCATGATTATGAAAACTGTCCTACCCAGGTCTCGATCTTGGCACCGATAGCTTCTGCATCCTCCATGGAGGAACCTTTCACCCCATAGTAGAACTTGATCTTAGGCTCGGTTCCGGAAGGGCGCACGCAAAGCCATGCGTTGTTTTCTAATTCGTAGTAGAGTACATTAGAAGCTGGAAGTCCGGTTGGCACTGTCTCACCGGTGGTAAGATCCGTGATCGTGTCGTTCTGGTAATCGCGGGATTTTAATACCTTGAGCCCTCCGATTTCTTTCGGCGGGTTCTCTCTCAGAGACTTGAGCATGTTCTGGATCTTTTCAGCTCCGTCCAGTCCTGCGAATTCAAGGGCTTTCACTTTATCCAGATAATAGCCGTACTTCTCATACATGTCGGTCATTGCATCCCACAAGGTCTTGCCCTGAGTCATATAATATGCAGCAGCTTCACAGAGTGCCACAGTTGCGGATACCGCATCTTTATCCCTTGCATAAGTTCCGATCAGGCAGCCGTAGCTTTCTTCCAGACCGAACAGGTAAGTTCCTTTGCCTGTATTTTCAAAGTTCAGCATCTGCTGTCCGATGAATTTGAATCCTGTGAGCACTTCGATCAGGTTTACGCCGTAGCCGTCAGCCACTGCGTCTACCAGATTGGTTGTGACAATCGATTTTACAACGGCTCCGTCATCCGGAAGTGATCCGTTCATGGCTTTCTTCTGGCTTAGGACATATTCACACAGAAGAGAACCGGACATGTTGCCGGTCAGAGCGATATAGTCTCCGGTCTTTGAATCTTTCACATAGACTCCGAGACGGTCGGCATCAGGATCTGTTGCCAATACAAGGTCGGCATCCTTTTCTCTGGCAAGCTTCAGGCCAAGTTCAAATGCCTCTTTGGATTCCGGATTTGGATAGCTTACGGTTGGAAAAGCCCCGTCGGGAAGTTCCTGCTCCGGCACTACATAGACATTCTGGAATCCTAAATCTTTTAATACGCGGCGGACAGGGAGATTTCCTGTTCCGTGCAGAGGAGTATAAACAATTTTTAATTTGGATGCCATCTGGTCAATCGCATCCTGATTATGTACTTGCTTTTCTACTTCGGCGATGTATGCATCGTCGACTTCTGAGCCGATTACCTCATATAATCCGGCACTGACTGCATCTTCCCTGGACATGGTCTTAACCTTGGAAATATCTGTGACGGCGTTGACCTTGGCGGTTACCCCTTTGTCGTGAGGCGGCGTAAACTGCGCACCGTCCTCCCAGTATACTTTATAGCCGTTATATTCCGGAGGATTGTGGCTGGCAGTAATGTTAATTCCAGCAATGCAGTTATAGTAGCGGACTGCAAAGGACAATTCCGGGGTCGGACGGAGTGATTCAAAAATATATGCTTTGATGCCGTTTGCTGCCAGGCACAGCGCTGCTTCGTCAGCAAATTCCGGAGACATATGCCGGGAATCAAAAGCAATGGCAACGCGCTTTTTGTCCGTGCCCTGTTCCAGAATGTAGTCTGCGAGTCCCTGAGTCGCCTTGCGGACTACATAGATATTCATACGGTTGATGCCGGCACCGATGATCCCGCGAAGGCCTGCTGTTCCAAAAGCCAGGTCAGAGTAAAACCGCTCTTTGATCTCGTTGTCATCATCCTGAATGTTCTTAAGTTCCTCTTTTGTAGCTTCATCAAAATATGGATTGTTAAGCCATTCCTGATATGTTTCCTGATAGTTCATAGTAGTGCTCCTCCTTTACGTTTTTCCTTATGTTTTATTATAACTTATCTGGGCCTAAAAAACATTATAAAAGTTGTGATATTGTAAAAGAAATTTCTCTCTTTTTTCTTTTAAATCAACAATATCCTGAAGCTTATTGAGATATCTTGGAGATACCCAGTGTTTTTTATGATTCATGTACTGATTTGAGATTTTCCAAAGCTTTTCCGGGTATAAAAAAAGCACATACAAAAAAGAATAATCATTCATTGTGAGGCGCTGAACCTTACTGTAGCCTTTCAGCATAGTCTCACAGATACTGAACTGATACTCATTTTTTTCCAGAGCCTTTCGGATAAAATAATACAGATCGGTCAGAGGATAGCCATAATAAAAATGTTCAAAGTGAAGTGTAGCAGTCCCATGGGGTCCCATCAATACATTGTGATGGTTGTAGGAACCGTGGCACCATCCTTCCCTTAACCCTGTAAGTTCTTCCATTTTTGCGCTGGAATCCTCAAGCTGTTTCCAAAATGGCTGAATTTCCTGCAAAAAAAGATACTCGAAGTCTCCTTTGTTCTTTCTGCTCCCGATATATTTCCAAATACTTTTGAGCTCCCGTCTCCGCTGATGATAGCTTTTTGTCAGGGAGAAATGAGGCGTTCCGTAGTCCGCACGGTAGGGAATTCTGCCTGACGCGCGGTGGAAAGAGGCAAGATTCCTGCAGGCGGAAGACAGATCGGAAGGAGAGTGGATATTGCATTCTGTACCATTGAAAGTCCTTCTCATAACAAAAGGCTCATAGTATTTATCATAAGAAATAAATTCATGTTCTTTGTTTTCGATATATTGGTCAATTTTTGTAAATCCCTGGTCAATCAATTCTTCTTTCCACTGATGCTCGACAGCCAGACGTTCTTCGGACAGTTTCGTAGCAGACAGGGCAAATAACCCCTGATCAGTGCCGCAGATGATCTCGCCGCGGCCTCTTTTTAAATAATCAACATGCAGATCATATTGATCTAAAAGTATTTTGTATTTGTCGTTCACAATATGCCCTCCTCAAAGTTCTACCTCTAATTGTATGTGCCCGGGGTGCCGGATATGATATCGTCTTGTAATTCGGAAAAAAATGAAGTATACTGGTACTAATCTAAATGTTACAAATGTTACAGAAGTACAATTGGAGGAACGAAATCATGAGAAAGAAATATTTACTTATAACATGTATGCTGATGATCGGGGCTGTCGGCCTGATGGCATGCGGAAAGAAGAGTCCGAGTTCTGAGGTTTCCACAGAAGCCACAACGGCTGAATCAGAGGAGACGACGGCCAGCGAGGAAGTTTCTACGGTGGCTACCGAGGAGACGGAAGCGACAACGGAAGCGGGCAAAACTACCACAGAAGCGACGATCGCAGACAAAAAGGATGAGAAGAAGAAACCGGTAAGTGCAACTGGAGTGTACAATGGTTTCGGCGACAGTAATTCAGTGGAAGTAAAGATGTCCAACGGGGAATACAAGACGTTCATCATTGAGGATGAAAAGGTTATGGATGCCTTAAATGACATGGAACCGGGCACAAAGATCTCCTTTACTTACGGAGCATTGGAAGGCCAGGCAAACATGCAGATTTTATCCGTGAAGAAAAAATAAGCGTAAAAAGCACATAGGAATTTATGGTTCCTGTGTGCTTTTTCTTACAATGAGGGGAAGGGCATAGGTATGAAAAAATCAGGAAAAATATTTCGGAGACTGACCGTTCTTTTATTTACAGGATTGCTCAGTATTACATTTTCAGCTCCGAGGGAGGCTTCGGCAGCATCTGCAAAGTATGCAGCTTATTCAGAAAACAATATTTATAAAGTGGGAAAACACCGCTATAAGGCATCAGTCAAAAATCAGGGAAGCCGTCCGAAAGCCATGCTGTATCGGAAGAAAAAAGGAAAATGGAAGAAACTGCTGACGCATCAGAATACTTATGGCATAACGGTAAAGGCCGAATATGGAAAATGGCTGTATTATTCTGTTTACCCCTATGATTCCGATCAGCATCTGTATCGTTTCAATCTGAAGACGAAGAAAAAGTATCTTGTGCGACGGAACGTGCGTCACATGCTGATTTCAGGAAACAGGCTTTATACAAATGGATTTGCCACCGATGCGAGAAGTGTTCCGATCTATGTGAGCAGGACAAACGGCAAAAAGGCAAAGTGTATCACGAAAAAAGCCAACCAGGCGAGGATGAAAATCTATGGAAAACGGCTTTATTATCTGGAATGCACTTACAACCGGCAGCACACAAAGAGTACGGACCGCCTTGTGAGCAGGAAGCTTAACGGAAAAGGCAGAAAGGTTCATTCAAAAAAGATCAAAAGCCCGTCTTCGGTGCTGTCTTTCAGCAGCCGGTCACTGGTCTATGCAAAACCGGTCTCCGGGACAATGAGATATTACAGAATCAATCTTAAAACAAAGAAGCAAAAAAGAATCTATCCCTCAGCACGCAGGGTAGATCAGTGGATACGGAACTTTTATTAAAAAACCGCGGCAGGACTTTAAAGTCTGCCGCGGCTTTTTGCTGCCGTCTCTGTTTTCTTAATAGTCTTCTGAATGAATCTGGAAGAATTTTTTCGGATGTGCACAGACCGGACATACTTCAGGCGCCTCGGTTCCGTAATGTACATGTCCGCAGTTTGTACAGATCCATGCCTGTTCAGTATCTCTCTTGTAAACAATCCCTTTGTCGATATTTTCTGTCAGCTGCTGATAGCGTTCGTCATGGCGTTTTTCGATGTCTGCAACCATCTCAAACAGTGCTGCGATTTCATCGAAACCTTCCTCTTTTGCTTCTTTGGCAAACGTTGGATACATATCTGTCCATTCAAAATTTTCTCCCGCAGCAGCATCTTTTAAGTTCACTTCTGTTGAAGGCATTCCGTCATGTAATAGTTTAAACCAGATTTTTGCATGTTCTTTTTCATTTAATGCGGTTTCAGCAAAGATGTTGCCGAACTGCACATAGCCGTCTTTTTTTGCCTGGCTTGCATAAAAATCGTATTTTGTACGTGCCTGTGACTCCCCTGCATATGCAGCCATCAAGTTCTGTTCTGTCTTCGTTCCTTTTAAATTTGGCATTCCACATAACCTCCTGATTCTATAATAGTAATTATTACTGTTTTATTATCTCAGATATAAGTACATAAGTCAATACATACTCTGTTATTATTATGGTACAATAAGGATAAAATATTCAATTAATGGACGCATTGTATGCTTAAAGGAGGCGGCCCTATGAGAATGTATGATCTGATCTTGAAGAAGAGAGATGGGTATTCCCTTTCAAAAGAAGAAATCAGGTGGATGATAGACCACTATTTACATGGAAATATTCCGGATTATCAGATGTCGGCAATGATGATGGCAGTGTATTTCAGGGGAATGGACACACAGGAAACCTTTGAACTCACGATGGCCATGGCAGAGAGCGGCGACCGGCTGGATCTGTCCGGAATTCCGGGTATAAAAGCAGATAAGCACAGCACCGGAGGAGTGGGGGATAAGACCTCTCTTGCGCTGGGACCGCTGGCGGCATCCTGTGGTGTTCCTGTGACAAAAATGTCGGGAAGAGGACTGGGGCATACAGGAGGCACCATTGATAAACTGGAAAGCATTCCGGGATTTCAGACTGCGCTTACAGAAGAGAGGTTTATGGAACAGGTAGCATCCGTGGGCATAGCGATCATGGGACAGACAAAAGACCTGGCACCGGCGGATAAGCTTTTATATGCACTTCGTGACGTGACGGCTACCGTAGATCAGATCTCGCTGATCGCCAGCAGCATTATGAGCAAAAAGCTTGCAGCCGGAGCAGATGCTATACTTCTGGATGTGAAGTGCGGCAGCGGTGCTTTTATGAAAAACTTTGAGGATGCAAGGAAGCTTTCGGAGGCTATGATCCGGATCGGGAAAACTGCCGGAAAAAATATGGCAGCGGTCATATCAGATATGGATCAGCCTCTGGGGAGAGCAGTCGGCAACGCGCTGGAAGTAAAAGAGGCCATTGATACACTCAAGGGAGAAGGCCCCGAAGATTTTACGGAGCTTGTGCTGACACTTGGCTCCCGGATGCTCTGTATGGCAGAGAGAGCAGAAACGCCGCAGGAGGCACAAAAAATATTAAAACAGAAGATCACGGACGGGAGCGCGCTGCATAAATTCACAGAATTTGTCATGGCACAGGGTGGAGATCCGTCCTGGATCGAACATCCGGAAAATTTCTGCAGGGCAGATTATATAGAAGAAATCCCTTCTGTAAAAACCGGATTTGTCACTGCCTTTAATACCCAGGAGATCGGGGTCTGTTCTCTCCTGCTGGGCGGAGGAAGAGAGACGAAAGAAAGCGCGGTCGACCCGTTTGTGGGACTGGTACTCCGGAAGAAAAAAGGAGAGTCAGTAAGAAAAGGAGAAGGGCTGGCAGTCATATACGCCAATGATAAAGAAAAGCTGGCAAAAGCAAAAGAGCATTTTTTGAAAAACGTAACGATTGAGTCTGAGAGGAAGATGCCGGAGCCGCTGATCAAAGAGATACTTTCTTAAAAGAATTCATGAGAAGCTTTCTTTTTTCATATGTTAATAAAAAAACGGAGCGCTCTATGAAAAGATATATCTATATCATGTTATTCATGATGACTTTAGGCTGCTTTTGTGCCGGATGTTTAAGACAGGAGAAGCATGGCGCAAAAGAGAATGTAGACTATGCAGTCTGCAAAAAAGAAAATCTGCCGAAAGAATTAACGGCAAGAATTAATGAACAGAAGGATAAAGTTTTTCATTTTACGTATTCTATGAAAGAGACAATGTACTATGTGATCGGATATGGGAAACAGACCGGAAGCGGATATAAGATCCGGGTGAAAAAAATGACTATGGATGAAGGCCATGTCTATATTGACACGAATCTGATCGGAGTTCCGAAGCGGCAGCAGGAAAAAGGATATTCGTATCCATATATCGTGATCAAGAGCCAGAATTATGAAAAAGACGTAGTATTTTTGTGATATGTCACAAAAACTTTAGAATTGTTTTATTGATTTTCAAGCAGTGAAACCATATAATGGAGTCTATAAATGCTTGAGAAGATCGAAGGAGGAAAAGCGTTCGTGGATAATAGACAGAAGAAACCGGATAAAAATAACAAGAATTCGATTCAGATGATTATATCGATTTTGATTACATCCATTTTAGTGGCTGTCTTGTTTAACTTTGTAGTAGGCAAATGGAAAAACGGTACAGAGACCGAGATTTCCTACGGCAAGTTTGTCAAGATGATCGAGAAAAAAGAAATTAAAAAGGTTGTGTTTGAAAGTGATGTGATCACGGTCATCCCGAAAGAATCAGAGAACCCGCTGTATAAGACTACATACAAAGTAGTCCAGCTTCCCGTACCTGATTATCAGCTGGTCAACCGGCTGGAGAAGGCAGGGATCGAAAATTACCAGGCAAAGGCAAAGGACGGATCTGAGGTCCTGATGAGTGTTCTTGTGAGCATTCTGCCTGCCATCATTATCTTTGGACTGCTGATGTTTATGATGCGCGGAAAGAGCGGCATGATGGGCGTAGGAAAATCTAACGCCAAGGTCTATGTGGAGAAAAAGACAGGTGTCACTTTTGCCGACGTTGCGGGACAGCAGGAGGCCAAGGAGTCCCTGACCGAGATGGTGGATTTCCTGCATCACCCTGACAAGTATTTAAAAATCGGTGCGAAACTGCCCAAGGGAGCACTGCTTGTGGGGCCTCCGGGTACCGGTAAAACCCTGCTTGCCAAAGCAGTGGCGGGAGAAGCAAATGTTCCGTTTTTCTCCCTGTCCGGTTCTGATTTCGTAGAGATGTTCGTCGGTGTCGGTGCGTCCAGAGTCCGTGACCTGTTCAAGCAGGCACAGTCTATGGCTCCGTGTATTATATTTATAGACGAGATCGATGCCATCGGAAAAAGCCGTGACACCGGCATCCAGGGCGGAGGAAACGATGAGCGGGAACAGACATTAAACCAGCTTTTATCAGAGATGGACGGATTTGATACTTCAAAAGGACTTGTCATTCTGGCTGCTACCAACCGTCCGGAAGTGCTGGATAAAGCGCTTCTGCGCCCGGGACGCTTTGACCGGCGCGTCATCGTAGAGCGTCCGGATCTGAAAGGAAGAATCGAGACATTAAAAGTCCATTCCAAAGATGTCAAGATGGATGAGAGCGTAGACTTTGAAGAGATCGCCCTGGCTACATCAGGGGCAGTGGGGTCGGATCTGGCCAATATGATCAACGAAGCGGCGCTGGCCGCCGTCAAGGCAGGAAGGGAGTATGTGTCTCAGTCAGACCTCTTTGAGGCTGTAGAAGTAGTCATCGCCGGAAAGGAAAAGAAAGACCGTATCCTCGGCAAAGAAGAAAAACAGATTGTTGCATACCACGAGGTGGGACATGCGCTTGTCATGGCGCTTCAGAAGGAGTCTGAGCCGGTGCAGAAGATTACCATCGTTCCAAGGACCATGGGAGCGCTCGGATATACGATGCAGAGACCGGAGGAAGAGAAGTACCTGAATAAAAAAGACGAGATGCTGGCAGACCTGGTATCTTTCTTTGGAGGCCGTGCGGCCGAAGAGATCAAGTTCCATACGGTGACAACCGGCGCGTCCAACGATATTGAACGGGCCACGGCCATCGCAAGAGCCATGGTGACACAGTACGGTATGTCAGAAGAGTTCGGCCTGATCGGTCTGGAATCCATTACCAACCGTTACCTGGACGGACGTCCTGTTATGAACTGTGCGGAATCCACCGCCGCAAAGGTAGACCAGGTGGTTATGGGAATCTTAAAAGATGCATATAAAAAGGCACTTGACCTGATCAGGGCCAATATGGACATCCTGGATGAGGCGGCACAGTTCCTGATCGAGAAAGAGACGATCACGGGAAAAGAGTTTATGGAAATTTTTAATGCCAAGAAAGAATCTTCTGAACAGGAAGAGGAAGATTTCAGCGAAGATGCTAAAAGCTCAGCGGCAGATGATGAGACGGTACAGGAACAGCCGTCAGAAGATATGGAAAATAATCCACAGGATATGTAACATTCTGGTTATCCCATGTATAGATTTGACAGGATTCGGTTATAATGATACAATAAAGTTTACAGTATACAGAAGGTGTCACGAGTTCTGTATAGATAGAATGGGGTGAAAGAATGACACAGATGGATATTCAATGCATTCGTAAGTCAATTCAGGAGCGCATTGGCAGCAAAATCAAGATCAGCTCAAATAAAGGTAGACACAAGTTTGTAACTTCACAGGGAGTCATTACGGAGACATATCCGAACATTTTTCTGGTAGAGATTGAAGACGACAGCAGTACCAAAAGTAAAACGGTCAGTTTCAGTTATCAGGATGTGATCACGAAAGATGTCAGGATGATGCTGCTGGAAGGCTGACACTGTACCGGATACAATTTTAATCTTGAAGGAATAGATTCCTTCCTGTCTGAATATATTTGTATATACAAGACAGGGAGGAATTTTTTATGGATTTTAACAAAAAGGATTTTTATGGAATCGTCGCAAAAGAACGAAAGCAGGTACAAATAACAATCGACCAGGACTGTAATGTGCCTGATACGAAGCCGGATGTGGAGAAGATGATTCAGACTAAAGGGCTGGTGATCATGCAGGAGACAGAGATGATGGTGGACCGTATCCGGATCAAAGGAGAATTCCATTTTTCAGGTCTGTACGGGACAATTGACGCCAGGACCTATTTAGAGTCTCTGGATTTTGTTCTCCCTTTTGAGGAGTATATACATATGGACGGCGCTGTGCCGACAGATTATGTGAAAGTTTCTTATGTCATTGATGACATCAACACAGTGCTGATCAATTCCAGGAAACTGAGTATAAGGATTCTTCTGACTCTGACCCTCCATGTCAACGAGGAGATTAAAGAGGAAGGCATTATCGATGTTCTGGGCGACGGAATATCTTCCCTGAAAAAGGAAGTCCAGGTGACAGACCTGATCGTCAATAAAAAGGATATTGCCAGAATGAAAGAGGAACTGGTGCTGCCGGCCAATAAATCCAACATCTATGAGATACTCTGGAGCCAGGTGGAGCTTGAGAATGTACAGGGAAAATTAAAAGACCACAGCATCGACATACAGGGTGATATGCATGTGTTTATCTTATATCTCGGAGAGGATGAACAGCTTCCGGTCCAGTATGCAAGATGGGAGATCCCGCTGCATACAGAGCTGGAGTGTTATGAATGTGCACCGGGAATGATCGGCAAGATCCACATTTCCCTCGGAAACCATCAGCTGGAGATTCGTCCGGACGTGGACGGAGAAGAGAGAGTGGTATCGGTTGACGCAACTCTTGAGTGTGATATTAAAGTCTACGAAGATCAGGTGCTGTCTTATGTGGGAGACTGCTATACAATGAAGAAAACACTGGTGCCGGAGTACAAAGACTTTGCATTTGAATCTCTGATTGGAAAAAATCAGGCTACGATGAAGATGGCGAAGCGTTTTTCCATCGAGCAGGAGCCGGGAAAACTTTTGCAGGTGCTTTCTGTGAAAGGAAGCTGCAATATAGACGATGTGGAAGTCAAAGAGCAGGGGCTTCAGGTGGAGGGTGTCCTGATGGCAGATGTTCTGTTTTTGTCCAGTGAGGACCAGAACCCGGTGATGAGCAGTTCCTACATGGAACCGTTCTCTTACTTTATTGAGGCTAAGGGTCTGATGAAAGAGGACGATTATCAGCTGGATGTTATGCTGGATCATATCAGTGCCACTCCGACGGAAGGGGATGAGATCGAGATTAAAGCAAATGTGATATTTGACTTCATCTCTTTCCACAAAAAAGCAGAAAAGATCATGACAAATGTAGCTGAGCAGCCTCTGGATTATGAAGAACTGCAGAAGATCCCGGGAATCGTCGGATATATCGTGAAGGACGGAGATACTCTGTGGTCCATAGCAAAACGTTATTTTACTACCGTTGACGATATCCGCGATCAAAATGAGGGTATTGAGGAAGTAAAGCCGGGTGATAAACTGTTAATTGTCAAAGAAATTGGATGGAATTGATAAATAGGATTGCATTTTTATAGGAACAATACTATAATGTTCTGTATACAATACTAAGTTTCAGCGGCAGGAGACAGTGAGGAGTACAGATGAAAAAGGTAGTTCTGAAAGCTTATGGAAAAGTAAATTTAGGGCTGGATGTAGTAAGGCGGAGAGATGACGGGTATCATGAAGTTAGGATGATCATGCAGACGGTGGGTCTTTTTGACAGGCTGGAGCTTAAAAAGACTTCCGGTGATTCCGTTACACTTTCCGCCAATCTTAGATTTCTTCCGGTCAATGAACAGAATCTTGTCTGTCAGGCCATTGCAGCCGTAAAGAAAAAGTATTCAATCAAAAGCGGCGTGGAAGCGTATCTGGAAAAGCGTATCCCTATCGCCGCAGGCATGGCGGGCGGAAGCTCTGACTGTGCCGCAGCACTGAGAGGAATGAACCGGCTGTTTGAACTTGGACTTAAGGAAGAGGAACTGTGTGAGATCGGAGCCGGGCTGGGAGCGGATGTGCCTTATTGTGTCATAGGAGGAACCGCACTGGCAGAAGGGATTGGAGAAAAGCTTACAAAGCTGCCTCCTGTGCCGCACTGCCATATACTGATCGCCAAGCCTGGGGTCAGTGTGTCCACGAAAACTGTGTATGAGAATCTGGACGTGCCGGGCCTTTTATCACACCCGGATATTACAGGAATGATATCTGCCATTGAAAATCAGGATTTGAAGGGGATCACGGGGAGGATGGAAAATGTTCTGGAGACAGTCACCATACCAAGATACCCTGTGATCCATGAGATCAAAGAGTTCCTGCTGAAACAGGGCGCCGAGAGTGCACTCATGAGCGGGAGCGGACCGACGGTATTTGGAATATTTGCTTCAGAGGAAAAGGCGCAGAGAGCCCTTTCCAATCTAAGATCTTTTGAAGATGTGAAGCAGGCCTATGTGGTAGCGCCGGTCAATAGAGAATCATAATTGGAGGGAACGAAAGATGAGCAGTGATAAATTAAAAGTGAACGTCAATGAATATCTGCCGCTGAGGGATGTGGTGTTTAATACACTCAGACAGGCAATCATTACCGGAGAGTTTGTACCCGGAGAGCGTTTGATGGAGATTGCCCTGGCAAACCGTCTCGGAGTCAGCCGTACCCCGGTCAGGGAAGCCATAAGGAAGCTGGAGCTTGAGGGTCTGGTCGTCATGATTCCGAGAAAGGGCGCGGAAGTAGCCCGCATCACGGAAAAAGATTTAAGAGATGTCCTGGAAGTGAGAAGCTCTCTCGAAGAACTGGCGGCAGGACTTGCCACGGAGCGCCTGGATGATGGTTCCAGAGAGAAGATTCAGGAAGCCCTGGACAATTTCCGTGAGGCGATCCAGACGGATGATAATCCTAAGATCGCAGACTGTGATGTGGAATTTCATGATGCCGTCTTTGAGGCGACTCAAAATAAGCGGCTGATCCAGATCATCAATAATCTGAGAGAACAGATTTACCGCTACCGTCTGGAATATGTCAAGGATACGGCATATCATGCGGTTCTTCTCAAAGAACACGAGGAACTGGTGGAAGCCATGTTCGCAGGCAACAAAGAGAGAGCGAAAGAGATCATGAAACGTCATATCGACAATCAGGAAGAGACGGTAATCAAAAAGATTCAGGAAGAAGAAAAATAGGTCCGTGGACTTTCAGACAGAACTCTGTGCGTGCGCATAGAGTTCTTTTTTTTGCTCATACTACTTTAAAAGGTGGTGTGAAAAAATGGATCGATTTCATGATAAAAATCACAAAATGAAAGGTAAAATATCAAAGGATCTGGAGCAGAATATTGCATATCTCGAAGCAGTATTTTCAGACTGCAATGATATTGTAAAAAAGAAGTTTTACGTTGGGAAGAAAAAAAACACAGGAATGTATGTGATCTACACAGACGGTCTTGCCAAAGCTGACATGATCCAGGAAAATGTATTGGAACCTCTCCTCACAGACCCTCTTCACCCTCTGAAAGAGTCTGTGACCTCCTGGGTCATTGAGAGTGCAGACCGGAAGATGGTCACGACCATGGATGAAGTTGTCATGGCCGTTTTATCAGGAGATACGGTACTGTTTTTTGACGGGCTTGATCAGGGAATTTTTATATCCAGCAAGTTTTTCCCTACCAGAGGAGTGCAGGAAGCCGACAGGGAAGTAGCCATGATCGGTCCGAAGGACAGTTTTAATGAAAGCCTCAGGACCAACACGGCTCTGATCCGAAGGCGGGTCAGGGATACGAGAATGAAGGTTGTCCAGCTCAGGATCGGAACAAGGAGCAAAACAGATGTAGCGCTTATGTATATTGAAGATCTGGCCAAAGATGAGGTAGTAAAAGAAATAAAAAAACAGTTGGATGAACTGAATATTGACGGAATTTTTGACAGCGGAATGCTGGAACAGCTCATGGAGCAGGACAGCAAATCTCCGTTTCCCCAGTATCAGCTGACTCAGAGACCGGACAAAGCGGCAAGCGGACTCATGGAGGGAAGAATTGTGCTCGTGGTGGATAATTCTCCGGAGGTCATTGTGCTGCCGGTGACACTGAACATTTTCTTTCAGGCCAGTGATGATTACTATAACCGGTGGGAAGTTGCCACATTTGCCAGAATCCTTCGATACATTTCTTCTTTTATTGCCATTGGGCTGCCGGGATTTTATATTGCCATTGCAAATTATCATCCCGAGATTCTTCCCACACCATTTATGCTGTCCATTGTGTCAGCCAGGGAGGGAGTGCCTTTCCCTGTGGTTGTGGAAGTACTGCTTTTGGAACTTGCGTTTGAACTTTTAAGGGAAGCGGGTATCCGCCTGCCTGGACAGCTGGGCGGCACCATAGGAATTGTAGGAGGTCTGATCGTAGGACAGGCGGCGGTTGACGCTAATATTGTCAGCACAATCGTGGTAATTGTTGTAGCCTTTACAGCCATCGCGTCGTTTTCTATACCAAATGAGAGCTTTTCAGGGGTGTTCCGGCTATTGAGATTTTCTATTATGCTTGTCTGTGCCATATGGGGGCTTTATGGATTCTTTCTCGGATTCCTTGCGATTGCGATCCATTTAATGAAGCTTCAGAGCTATGGGATCCCGTATCTGTTTCCGACCGTATCAGCCACGGTGGAAGAGACGGACCCCTGGGAGGACTATATGGTGCGGCTGCCTATCAGGCGTATGATCTTCAGGCCATGGTTTACGAAGGACGGGGCGAAAAAACGTCAGGGAAGGAGGAAACATCATGTGGACGGCGAATCTTGAAATTTCTAAAAAGCAGGGAAGCAGGATCTTTCTTCTGGAAACCTTCTGCGGAGTGGGCATGTTCCTTCCCCAGGCAGCTGCCCTGAAATCTGGTGAAACAGGGCTTTATACGGTACTCCTTGGAGCCATTGCCGCAGTCTGCTATCCATGGCTTGTACAAAAAGCAGAAGGCAGTCTGACTATGGAAGAAGTATTAAAAAAACACCGGGTGATTTCCTTTCTCTATTATGTGAGATTTTTTATAAACGCTGCATTTTTTTATGCATACATGCTGCTCTTGGCCAGGGTGTTCCTGCTTCCGTATATGAATATTTACTGGATCGGGCTGCCGGTTATTTTTCTGGCTTTCCGGATGAACGGAGAGGGGCTGGACGACAGGGCAAGAGTCATGGAAGGGCTGTTCTGGTTTATTCTGATCCCATTTATTTTTATCCTTCTTCTCAGCATGACGGAGTTTTCTGTGAAACCCTTTCTGATCCGGCAGTTTGAACCGAAGAACCTGGCGGTGGGCGGATTGTATGTGCTCGCACTGTTTCATCCTATGGAACTGGTGTGGTTTTATCAGGGGCATATGAAGGAAAAGGGAATGAATAAAAAGACACTGCTCGGAATCATAATTTTATCGGCGGGAGTGTTTGCCGCCACGGCGGGAAGCCTGGGGCTTCAGATGATCAGGAGGGACCCGTTTCCGGTGATTTCCATGGCACAGAATGTAGCAATGCCAGGGGGGATCATGGCAAGGCTGGACATTTTTCTGATCGCATTCTGGATTGTTGGAGTTTTTTGTGTGCTGAGCGGATACCTGTTCTATGGAAACTGGAGTTTTGAAAACACATTTCCGGGGAAAAAGAAATGGGGCAGATGGATTTCCTACGGCGGACTGTTTTTAATCACCGGATTTCTGATCCCCATGGTCCGTCTTTGGGAAAATTATATTTCTGTGTTCCTTTTTGCTAATCTATTGCTGGGAATTTTAATTCCGGCAGTTTTGTTTTGGCTGGAACGGAGAGGAGGCACTCATGAAAAAGATCATCATTAGCCTTTTGATGGCCGCAGTCACTGCAGCGGCACTTACGGGCTGCAAAGAAGCCGGGGACATCGAGGACAGCAGTTATGTTTTGGCAATGGGCATTGAAAAGACAGAGAACGGGTATCTGATCGATTATTCCTGTGCAGATTTTTCCAAGGCTCAGGACAATCAGGGAACGAAAGTGCCGTCCAAGTCTGTGGTTTACTCAGGCAGGTCTTTTAATGAGACAAATCAAAGTTTTGAGCAAACTCAGCCGAAAAAATTAAACTTCGGGCATTTAAAGGTGATCGTATTTACCAACGGACAGATTGATGATACTATGATAGAGGAGCTTTTAGATCATTCAGAAATCGCAAAATCCGTGCTGATTCTTAAAAGTAAAAAACAGTTAAAAGAGCTTTTTTCGATCGAGAAAGATCTGCCTGTCTCATTTGGTGAATACATGGCCAAAGGCATTGAAAGTTCCCCAAAAGTGAAAAAGCCCAAGGATCTGAGCCTTGGCAGGATTTACGGCAGAAAGTGACAGAAATCAGTCTTGACTTGGATCGGATGAGATGGTAAGATGGATACATTCACACAAGATATAGTAGAATAATAGATCATATTAAACAATATATAGTAATTTGATTAAGAAAATAGCGAAGAGTCCCCTGCCTGCGGTGTCTCCTGCTTTCAGCGGGATATGCCGCAGGCAGGACGATGCTCTGGGAACAGTCAGGGAGGAGAGAGTATGATACGGGTAGTAAAGAAAGATGGAACAAAAGAAGATTTTAATATTCAGAAGGTGGTGACGGCAGTAAATAAATCCGCCTACCGTGCCCTTGTGAAATTTACGGAAGATGAGCTTGATGAGATCTGCCGGTTTGTCAATGGGAGAGTGGACGAGCTTAATAAGTCAGAAGTACATATTACGGAGATGCACAATGTAGTGGAAGGGGCTCTGGAGAGGGTAAATCCCGGCGTGGCCAAAAGCTACCGGGACTACCGGAACTATAAACAGGATTTTGTGGAAATGCTGGATGATGTGTATAAGAAAAGCCAGTCCATCATGTACATAGGAGACAAAGAGAACAGCAATACAGACAGTGCCCTTGTGTCTACAAAGCGGAGCCTGATCTTTAATGAGCTGAACAAGTCTCTGTATCAGAAGTTCTTTTTAACGACCGAAGAGATCCAGGCCTGCCGGGACGGTTATATTTATATCCATGATATGTCGGCCAGAAGAGATACGATGAACTGCTGTCTGTTCGATGTGGAGGCCGTGTTAAAAGGCGGATTTGAGATGGGGAATCTCTGGTACAATGAACCAAAGACGCTGGATGTAGCCTTTGACGTCATAGGAGATATCGTACTGAGCGCTGCGAGCCAGCAGTACGGCGGGTTTACGGTGCCAAATATTGAACTGATTCTGGAACCTTACGCGGAGAAGTCTTATGAAAAAGGCATTGAAAAGTATGAAGCCCTCGGCCTTTCCAGAGAGCGGGCGGAAGCTGAGTCATTGAAAGATGTCCAGAAAGAGTTCTGTCAGGGATTCCAGGGGCTTGAATATAAGTTTAACAGTGTTTCTTCCAGCCGCGGAGACTATCCTTTTATCACAGTGACCGCGGGAACCGGCACAGGCCGGTTTGCAAAGATGGCAGCGATCACGATGCTGGATGTCAGGAGGAGAGGACAGGGAAAAGAAGGACATAAGAAACCGGTGCTGTTTCCAAAGATCGTATTTCTTTATGATGAAAATCTTCATGGACCGGGCGGAGAACTGGAGGATGTGTTTGAAGCTGGAATCCGCTGTTCCAGCAAGACGATGTATCCTGACTGGCTGAGCCTCACAGGGGATGGATATGTCCCTGACATGTATAAAAGATATGGAAAGATCGTAAGCCCGATGGGCTGCCGTGCCTTTTTATCCCCCTGGTATGAAAAGGGAGGGGCAGAGCCTCTGGACGAGCAGGACGAGCCGGTCTTTGTGGGCCGCTTTAACATCGGGGCGGTAAGTCTGCATCTGCCGATGATCTATGCAAAGGCAAAACAGGAAAGCCGTGACTTCTATGAAGTGCTGGACTATTACCTGAATCTGATCAGAGAGCTTCACAGAAGGACCTACGATTATTTGGGTGAGATGAAAGCATCCACAAATCCTTTGGCATACTGTGAGGGAGGTTTTCTGGGAGGGCATTTGGGCCTTCACGACAAGATCAAGCCTTTGCTTGCGTCTGCCACAGCTTCTTTCGGCATCACGGCGCTCAATGAACTTCAGCAGCTGCACAACAAAAAATCCATTGCCCAGGACGGCGCATTTGCACTGGAGGTCCTTGAATATATTAACAGCCAGGTAACGAAGTTTAAGAAAGAAGACGGACATTTGTATGCGATTTATGGGACACCGGCAGAAAACCTCTGCGGACTTCAGGTGAAACAGTTCAGAAAGAAGTACGGTGTGATCGAGAATGTCTCTGACCGGGAATATGTGAGCAATTCTTTCCACTGCCATGTTTCTGAAGACCTGACACCGATCGAGAAACAGAACTTAGAAGGACGTTTCTGGGAAAAATGCAACGGCGGAAAGATCCAGTATGTGAAGTATCCGATCAGCTACAATAAAGACGCTATACGGACACTGGTAAGGCGTGCCATGGACCTTGGCTACTATGAAGGGGTGAATTTATCCCTGTCATACTGTGACGACTGCGGGCATGAGGAGTTAGAGATGGACGTGTGTCCGGTCTGCGGAAGCAGCAATCTGACGAAGATCGACCGCATGAACGGCTATCTGTCTTACTCCAGAGTCAAGGGAGACACGAGGCTCAATGACGCAAAGATGGCGGAGATTGCCGACCGGAAGTCAATGTAGGGAAGCTGCCATGGTTTATATTGGAGCAGTACTTTTAGTAATCGGTTCAGGAATCCTGATTCAGCCTGTGGTAAAACAACTTTTTTACATACAGAGGTATTCTGTGAAAGTGCGGGCTGTCTGCACCGGACAGAAACCATATGTCAATTATTTGAATTTAAAAATGAAAAATCCTGTTTTTACTTATACATATAAAGACAGAGAGTACACTTCAGTACTCGGGATGTATAAATACAGGGAAAAAGAAGAATATGCAGAAGGACAGGAAGCCGAGGTGCTGCTGGATCCTTCAAATCCAAACGAAATTTATATACCGCAGCCTTGGATGTCTCTGTTTGGGACAGAACGTCTCCTGCCGTTTCTTGTCTTTGCGGCGGCGGGACTGTGGATGATATTAGCGTAGAGGTGGGAAGTATGAGGTATCACAACATTACAAAGGACGATATGCTGAATGGGGACGGATTAAGAGTTGTCTTATGGCTGTCAGGATGTACCCATCAGTGCAGAAACTGCCACAATCCGGTTACCTGGGATATCCATGGCGGACTGGAGTTTGACAGGGAAGCAAAAGAAGAACTGTTTAAGGAGCTCGGCAAAAATTATATCAGTGGTCTGACGTTAAGCGGAGGAGACCCTCTGCACCCTGAGAACCGGGAGCCGGTGGGACAGCTGGTAAAAGAGGTCAGAGAAAAGTTTCCGGAAAAGACCATATGGATGTATACCGGTTTTCTGTGGGATGAAGTCTGTACTCTGGATGCTGTAAAAAATACCGATGTTCTGGTAGACGGTCGTTTTGAGGAGGATTTAAAGGACACCGCTCTCAAATGGAGAGGCAGTTCCAACCAGCAGGTGATCGATGTGAAAAGGTCGCTGGATCAGATGAAAAAAGTGCTGTACATAAGATAAAACAAGGCTTGACGGCCTGCCTCTTCCGTGATACAATGTGTAAGCTAGACTTTAGCGTTGGAAGAGGTCTTTTTTTTATGCCTTATTTTAAAAACAATGGAGGTGGAAGTTGTGCGCACAAAAATCACATTAGAATGTACAGAATGTAAGCAGCGTAATTACGATATGATGAAGGATAAGAAAACACATCCGGAACGTATGGAAACAAAAAAATACTGCAAGTTCTGTAAAAGACACACATTACACAAAGAAACTAAGTAATGCACGTTTATTTAAGGAAGTGAGAACATGAAGAATACCAGCAAATCAAGCAAAACCAGCTGGTTCAAAGAATTGAAATCAGAATTCGGAAGAATCATCTGGCCTTCTAAAGAACGCATTGCCAAAGAAACGGGCGTTGTGGTCGTGTGTGCTATTATCATTGGTATTATTATTGCTGTTCTGGATTTGGGACTTCAATATGGAATCAAGATGTTAGTAGGGTAAAGGTAAGGAGAGCATATGACAGAAACAAATTGGTATGTAGTTCATACCTATTCCGGATATGAGAATAAAGTAAAAGCAAATATCGAAAAGACGATCGAGAACCGCAAGCTTCAAGATCAGATTTTAGAAGTCCGGGTACCGCTTCAGGATGTAACGGAACTGAAGAATGGTGTAAAAAAACAGGTTTCCAAGAAGATGTTCCCAGGATACGTGCTGATCCACATGGTGATGAACGACGACACATGGTATGTTGTCAGAAACACCAGAGGTGTGACAGGATTCGTAGGCCCTGGTTCCAAACCGGTCCCATTGACACCGGCTGAGATGAAGCCATTGGGAATCAGCGTGGGCGGTACAAATGAAGAAACGCCTAAGAAGGAAAAAATTGATATTGATGTTGAAGTAGGTGATATCATTGTTGTTACTTCCGGTGCTTGGGAAGGTACGACAAGTGCAGTTACCGTAGTAAATGAGCACAAACAGACAGTGACCATCGAGGTGGAGATGTTTGGACGTGCCACATCAGTAGAAATTGATTTCTTAGATATCAAAAAAGCAGAGTAAATGACAAAACCTCTGCACGTAACAAGGTGGGAGGGATATCTCCCGTAATTACCACAATCATCAGGAGGTTAACGATTATGGCAAAGAAAGTAGAAGGATATATTAAACTTCAGATTCCGGCAGGAAAGGCAACACCAGCACCGCCGGTAGGACCTGCACTTGGTCAGCACGGTGTAAATATCGTACAGTTTACAAAGGAATTTAATGCAAAGACTGCAGATCAGGGAGACCTGCTCATTCCTGTTGTAATTACAGTATACCAGGACAGAAGTTTCAGCTTTGTGACAAAGACTCCTCCGGCAGCAGTTTTATTAAAGAAAGCCTGCAAGATCCAGTCAGGATCCGGAGAGCCGAACAGAAAGAAAGTCGCAACAGTATCCAAAGCAGATTTACAGCAGATTGCTGAGACAAAGATGAAAGACTTAAACGCTGCATCAATCGAAGCTGCAATGAGCATGATTGCAGGAACAGCAAGAAGCATGGGAATCGAAGTGGAGGAATAGGCATTAAACACTTAATGAGGGCAAGCCAAAGGCGCAGGCCGAATTTAGTGTGAAAGCCGTTACCGAGACTCAGTGAAGGCGAGTCGAAGACGAAGCCTGAACGCTTAGTCGAGTGTAACTTCCTTAAATTTAGAAAGTGGGAGGGTTGCTCCCGATATGACCACAGGAGGTATTTTTAGAATGAAAAAAGGTAAAAGATATGCAGAGGCTGCCAAATTAGTTGACAGAACGAAACTGTACGATGTACAGGAAGCAGTATCTGTAGTAAAAAAAGCAGCGAATGCTAAATTTGATGAGACGATCGAAGCACATCTCCGTCTCGGAGTAGACGGCCGTCAGGCAGATCAGCAGATCCGTGGAGCAGTTGTACTGCCTCATGGAACCGGTAAAAAAGTTCGTGTTCTTGTATTTGCGAAAGATGCAAAAGCAGAAGAAGCAAAGGCAGCAGGAGCAGAGTATGTCGGAGCAGAAGAACTGATCCCTAAGATTCAGAAAGAAAACTGGTTTGACTTTGACGTAGTAGTTGCAACACCGGACATGATGGGTATCGTGGGACGTTTAGGACGTGACTTAGGACCAAAAGGCTTAATGCCGAACCCGAAAGCCGGTACTGTGACAATGGACGTTACAAAAGCGATCGAAGACATCAAAGCAGGTAAGATCGAATACAGACTGGACAAGAACAACATCATCCACGTGCCAGTCGGAAAAGCTTCTTTTACAGAAGAACAGTTAGCGGACAACTTCCAGACGTTAATAGATGCTATTATCAAAGCAAAACCGTCAGCAGCAAAAGGTCAGTACTTTAAGAATGTGACAATCACTTCTACAATGGGACCTGGAGTTAAAATTGACACAGGCAAGTTTGCTTAAATAAAATAGTTAAAGTTATGACAAACCCCTCTATCTTTTTAGAGGGGTTTTTGAATGCAGTAAATTGTGTGCCATGCGTGCAAAAAGAGAGGAAAATATGAAGGATTTAACGGTAGGGAAACCATTTGAAGTCATCGGAAAATTTGCGCTCCCTATGATTCTCAGTATGATATTTCAGCAGGTGTACAGTGTTGTGGACAGTATTGTGGCCGGCCGGTTCATCGGAGTCAGTGCACTGGGAGCAGTAGGTGCGTCCCAGCCTATTACAGTTATTTTTATTGCCATAGCCGTTGGGACCGGCATGGGAATTAATGTTGTGATATCGGGCTTTTTCGGAGCAAAAAAATATAAGAGAGTAAAAAGCTGTATTTCCACGGCGGTGATCACGATCGTAATTATGAGTGCTGTCCTGACTTTCTTAGGGCTGCTGGGCTGCAGGTGGATGATGGGAGCCATGTCCACTCCGGGGGATATATTTGAGGATTCTGCGCTGTATCTCAGGATTTATATTATGGGAATTATTTTCCTGATGCTTTATAACGGTGCGAATGCTATTTTCACAGCGCTGGGAGATTCTATAACTCCGCTGATATTTTTGATCTTTTCATCGGTCCTGAACATCATTCTGGATGTACTGTTTGTCACTGCCTTTTCCATGGGTGTCGCAGGGGTTGCCTGGGCTACCTTTATAGCCCAGGGCATTGCCTCTGTTCTGGCGGTGGTCACGGTATTTAAAAAGAATTCCAAAATTCAGGCCGGAAATTATCGGAGATTCAGTCCTCTTCTTCTGAAAAAAATGACATGGATCGCGGTTCCGAGTATTATGCAGCAGTCTTTTGTATCGGTGGGACAGCTCTTTGTACAGGGACGCATCAACAGCTTTGGGTCTGTGGTCGTGGCAGGATATTCGGGAGGATTTAAAATACAGATTTTTATCCTTTCGGTGCTTGGAACTGTCGGCAATGCAGTTTCAAGCTTTACGGCCCAGAATGCGGGCGCGGGAAAATGGGAGAGAACAAAGGAAGGCACCAATGCCGGGATTAAAATGATTGTGGCTATGGCCGCCGTATTTTCTGTTCTCTGTCTGGTCTTCAGCCGGCAGGCAATGGGGCTGTTTCTTTCCGGAAACTCTGCAGAGGCAGTCAGGAGCATGGGAGTGGGAGTTGATTTTCTAAGGATCAATGCTCCGTTCTTCGCACTGGTCAGTGTAAAGTTTGTATGCGACGGCATGCTTCGGGGAATGAGTGAAATGAAAGGATTCATGGCTTCTACATTTGCCGACCTGATCGCGCGAGTGTCCCTGTCCTATGTGCTGTCAGTTCCGTTTGGGGCCACAGGCATATGGGCTGCCTGGCCCGTCGGATGGGTGATAGGGACCGGCGTGTCGGTGTGGTTCGGGAAACGGGCTCAGAAAAAATATTTGAAATAAGCAAAAGGCCGGTTGTTTCCGGCCTTTTGTTTCGTTAAACAGTATGTTGTTTTTCCAATAGGAGAATATGTTTTTGTATAAACTTGGCGGTATCTGCCGCGGAATAAACTTCGTCGCTGTCGGCAATGTATTTTAAATAATCTTTTATGGAGACGGCCAGGCTCTGCTCTGTCAAAAAGAAGGGCTTTTCCGTATGAAAAAGTACTTTGTTCGTCCTGGAGTCGGAAAAAATCCTGAAACTGCTGCTGAGAGTCAGACAGTCCGGTTTCAGCAGCATTGGCGTATGTCGGATCAGTTCCTGCTTGGAACAAAATTGTTTCAGGGCAGAAATACTATCTTCCCGTTTCAGCGGATAAAAAAATTTTTTTGAAAAGCCGGACAGATAACCGCTCTTAAAAAAATCTAAAGCTCCTCTTTCGGTGAAGAAGCTGAGAAAGCCTCCCGAGTTTTGTATCATATACCTGAGTTTTTCCGCATAGGAAAGCACAGAATCTACGATAAATTCATAATTGGGAGCATCCTCCCGGACCATTTCTTTCAGCGCCTGGTCTGAGTAGTAAGGCAATAAAAACGGAGAAGCTGAAAGCTCCGCAAGAGTGGCTTTTTTGTTTGAGATACTGTCTTTGGGCCTGTTTTTGCCCGCAGTGACTTTATACTCATGAATGATTAAGTCTTCTGTACAGGCGAACATTTGATCAAAGATTGAAGTATAGAGCTTTCGCCGGTTTTTGTTTGCTGAGACATCGGCCAGAGTATAATCTGCAGACAAGGATACAGTGCAATCGGTTGTCACGATAAAAAACGGCATAACGTTCATCCTGTTAATGTGGGCCGGTATATCGTCATAATAGTATTTTACGCAGTAGGAGCCGGAACGGGACAGCATCGGATACATAGACCGAAGGCTTTCTACGTTATATGCTAACTTGTCAGCCTCAGAACCTGTCTGAAGGCAGATGATCTGAGTGATCTTTGCATCGGGGCAGCACAGGATTACAGAGGAAAGCACCTCCATTAGAAAATGGTAATCCGGCTGGGCGACGATCTGAATACAGCCGTCTTCTTTTGAACATTCGGCTTCTATGACAGATTTTACAATGTGATTTACATCTGTTTTTCCATAATAAACTGAATTGGCGGGCAGTTTGTGCTGAAAACCGCAGACGACAGAATGACTGTCTGTGCTTGAAATAGAGGAGAGAAATTTTTTTACTGCCTGGTACTGCAGAAAACGTTCTTCTCCAATAGAAGAGATTTTATAAGCGTTCCACAAATCCTCTTTTTCAGAAGGAGACAATCGGAGGCCGTTGACCAGAGGGACCAGCAGGTCTTTCTTTCTGGGAAGACGTTCTCCTTTTTTTATTTTGGATATGTAACTGACGTCAAGATCACTGACCGAAGACAAGTAAAGCAGTGTCAATCTGGATTTTTTGATATAGTGAGTAAGTTTTTCAGAAAATAATGACATTGCTTTTCTCCTTAGTTAAAGTTTTCTTTCGTATGATAACTATTATATAAAGAATACGGAATGTTTCCAATTCTATGGGAAAAAATACATGTGACTATTTGGCAAAAAAAGTGTCAAATTCTCTGGACATCATATAAATATCTATCTGACATTATACAAATTCTGGGAGATTTCCTGGATGTGATATAATGAAAAAGAGAGAATTCAGGCTGTTGACTTAAGTTTGCGGAAGAGGAACTTTCGTGGTAACGAAAAGGAGGACGGAATATGATCTCATTTTGTAATGATGCCAGGGAATTAACCAGACAGGTGATTGAAGAATTCTTTTATGGGAATCCGGAAAAGGTTCTTCAAAATTTTCACCCGGACGTGACATGGATCGGAGCAGCAAACGGGCAGTGTATCAGAGGAGCTGAAAAGGTTTCTCAGTACATCAGTCACATGGAACTGCCCAGATGTGAGGTTTTTCAAAAGGAGTACCAGGTAGTTGCACACAGTGATGATATGTATGTGGTAGCAGGCTGGATGGAGATTGGCGCTTCACAGGGAGAAAGCGGGAAATTAAGTGTGGTACAGCGCATCACTTTTATATGGAAAAAAGAAGAAGACCGGCTCAAGCTGCTGCACTTTCATGTATCAAACCCTGTTGAATTTCAGGAAAACAGTGAATACTTCCTCAGGCCGGCGGGAAAGGGAACATTTGAATATGTAAAAAAATTGTACAGTCAGAAACGGCGTCTTATCGCCTGCGGAAAGCATGATCAGACCTATGTTTTATGGAACAAGGATATTGTATATATAGAAGCGGAAAACACCAACAGCGTCATTCACTGCCTTAATCGGGATATACTTTCCAGAGAATCCATTTCAATTTTGGAAAAAAAGCTGGGAGAAGATTTCATAAAAACCCACAGGAGTTTTATTGTAAACAGCAGGTATATTACAGGGATTAGAAGATACCAGCTGGCGGTCAGACAGGGGATTGAACTTCCCATCCCCGAGAAAAAATACAGGGAGATCAAAGAAAAGGTTCTGCGCGCTGTCAGTCAGAGACAAAATGAAGTCTGCACATAAAATTTAGTTATTCACCTGCACTGAACAGTCATTGGCAGAATATGATTGAAAATGTAACAAAATCCCGATATAGTCAAAGACAAGCATTGTAACAAAACTGCGGGGTCTTTAGGAAAACAGACGACATCAGGATTTGAACAGGCAGAAATATATCGTGGTAAAAATAAAAAGATCCTTCTATGCTGAGGGATCTTTTTGTTTATTTATGGCGGGGGTGATCATGTGGCAGAAGAACCAAAACTTAAGGCGGCACTCCAGACAGGGGTGCATATAGCAGGAGAGCCTTTCCGTTCATCGATTGTCTATGGAGAGGAAGGGCTTTGTCTGGGTGCGGGATGGGAAAACGAAAATCATCACAAGCTGAGCCTGTCGGGTGTCACGGAAAGTCTGTCACTGAATCTTCCTGAATTTTTGAACTGGGAAATGGAGCTTAGAAGAGCAGGAGTCTTATACAAGGCAGGAAAACAAGAAATTTTAATGGAGATCAGCACTGCCGAAAACAGGAGACTTCTGTTTGCTGCCAAAATAAAAGAAGGAATTTACAGTCTCAGACTATATCCTGAAATCTCCTGCAGGCTTCACAACCTGCCCGTGATGGGAAAATATTTGGGGGAGCAGGATCTGATCAAAGTCCGTTATATGCAGGCCTTATACCAGAAGGAAGGGGGATTCCGTGGACAGTGCCTTATAGAGGCCAGTTTTTCGGGAAGCGGGTACAAATTCGGAGATGAGGACGTTAAGCTTCCTCAGCAGGACATTGAAGAACACAAGTCTTTATCTCCGGCAGAAGAAAAGAAATCCGGCGTACACTGGATGGAACTGAACAAAAAAATCGGCCCTTGTATTGTAAAAAGAATCGGAGGAGCGTTTCAGGACGGAACAATCCGGGTGTGTGTGGACGCAGGGCTGACGATCTCGGTACTGACGCTTGACTTCATGGAGCTTTCTCTGGGAATCAAGCCCGGTCCGAAATTTGATTTTCAGTTTGGGTTAAGAGGCATGGCAGTGACGGTGAAAAAACCTCCGCTGATGATCTCAGGAGGTTTGTATGTGGCTGAACCCGGACGGCTCTATAACGGGGAAGTTACAGTTGCGTTTGAGAAGTTCACTTTTTTAGCCCTTGGCTCTTACGGATTGACAGAACAGACAGACAAGCCTTCCTTTTTCATATATCTTATGCTGGACTACGCGTTCGGAGGATCTCCCTGTTTTTATATTACCGGATTATGTGCAGGATTTGGACTGAACCGGAAAATCAACATACCGCCTCTGTCCGGAGTTAAGGACTTTCCTTTTGTGGCAGCGGCCAGAGGCACGAGTAAAACTTTAAAGCCGGGAACAGGAGCTTCCGAGGCCCTGAATACTCTGAGTGACCATATAAAACCGTGTGAGGGCATGAACTTTCTGACGGCGGGGATTAAATTTACATCCTTTGGCATCGTAGAGTCGGTTGTGATCGTTAACGTGGAATTCGGAACGAAGTTTGAACTCTCCCTTCTGGGGACATCTGAGATCTCCCTTCCTCCCAAATGCAGCGATCCGGTTGTCTACGGATGCCTGAATCTGCGAGCGGTCTTCTCGCCAGGTGACGGGATTCTGCTGATCGAGGGAGCCATGTCAAATGACTCTTACCTGTTTTGCAGAGATGCCAGACTCACCGGAGGCTTTGCTTTTTATTCCTGGTTTAAGGGAGAGTATGAAGGAGATTTTGTGTTCTCTGTGGGAGGATACCACCCTCAGTTTCAGAGAGGCCATTATCCGGAAGTGGACCGGGTGGGGCTGAACTGGAAAATCAGCGATCATCTGGAACTGATCGGAGAAGCCTATTTTGCACTGACGCCAAACTGTCTGATGGCTGGGGGAAAACTGGAACTTAATTATCATATAGGAAAGCTTGCGGCCTGGTGTCATGCTTATGCAGACTTTCTGATCCAGTGGAAGCCGTTTCACTACGATATTTCCATAGGAGTGAGTGTGGGAGCGTCCTACCGCCTGGACCTTTTGTTTATTCATAAGACTTTTAAGATCGAACTGGGTGCGGACCTGCACTTGTGGGGACCTGAATTTTCCGGAACCGCACATATAAAATGGTTTATCATCTCTTTTACTATAAAGTTCAATACAGGAAGCCCGAATCAGCCGCCAAGGCTTAACTGGAAGCAGTTTTATACAGAATTTCTTCCGGACTTCAGCGGAGGTATAAAAGGTGAAGTTTCTTCCTCTGATATTAGTGAAAAGAGCAAAGAACCGCTGAAACTTGCAAGAATGAATCCTCAGGGAGGATATCTTGGAGAAAGGGAGAAAGGAGAGCTCAAATACCATTACATAAATGCGAGGCAGTTTCAGATGGAAATTGAGAGCGCCCTGCCGGTTGTGTCTGCACAGGTGAACAAAAAGGGTGAACAGCTTAAGGACCCGGGATATGGGATATACCCTATGGGGATTACGGGACTCCATGCTTCGCTGGACGTTCATCTTTACGGATATCACGCGGATGGAACGATGTCGGAGACAGCAGTGAATTACCGGCCCGTCTGTAAAAATGTTCCCAGGGCCCTGTGGAACAGCCGTCAGCCGGATATGAACCAGGACATGATAAAGGACGCATGCATGGGACTTTCTGTCTGGGGCGGGGAAAAGACCGGACATTTCATACCGCCGGACAAAGAAGGAAGACCGGCGTGGTATCGGCTGGCACAGCTCTTAAAAAATGAGGTGTACCGCTGTCCGGAGCATTTTATATGGGAGAAGACCAAAATTATAGAGGGAAAGGATTTTACGGGAGAAGAGATGGAGGATTCCATTGCAAAAAATGATAAGAGAAGTGAATGGCTCTTGGAATTGAATGAGTTTGGAGTCAGGGCGGAAGACCAGATCCATATGGATCATTTTGCAGCACATTTTAAAGAAGTCTTCTCGGCGCCGGTGGAAATGAGGAGTACGGGATGCAGGAGAGATAAGAATTAAGGGGGTCCGGCTATGGAAGTGAGCATGAGGTTTGCAGATGAAGACCTGCCTGAGATAAAGAGCGGGCTTTATGAGCTGGAAATAGGATTGAATACCGGGATCAGAGAAGGCGGTACGGAAAAGCAGAGCAAAGAGACGATTCATCTGGTCGCCGCGGCAAAAAGATTTTCGATGGACCCCGGAGAGGTGTATTCTGTTTATCCGGCGGCAGGGAGCGAAGGGGAGTTTTCAAACTGTCTTCCCCATATTGTGTTCAGCCGGGGGACTCTGCCGTGGGAGTTCGGGTGCCGGGACGGAAGCCCGGGGCTGGCTGTATTCCTCTGTACGGAGGATGAGGGAGTGAAGAAGCGTGCGATGAAAACGGCAGAGGTTTGCTGTCAGAAAGAACAGGGTATTTTTGTTTCTGAACACCTGCGGTTACAGAACAGCGATGCCGAAACCGGGGATGAAACATGTGAGATTGTGGATATTCCCCTGAAATTATTCCGCCGGCTGTGCACAGATCCGGAAGAGAGAAAACTGCTCACCCATGTAAGGCAGGTGAAGCTTGATGATAAGGTCACAGATCCTCTGGTCAAAAACGGGACATTTTCCTGCCTGGTGTCCAACAGGTATCCGAAAGAGCCGGAGGAAAAGGGGGGTAAGACTTCTCATAAAGTTTATGTGGTTTCTCTGAAAGAGTATGAAGGGATCACCATTCCTGAAAATGCAGAATTTGTGCGTCTGATCTGTCTGTATACATGGGAGTTTGCAGTCACAAAGGAACCCTGTGATTTTCGGGCGGCTTTGAAGAGAATTTCTCCCGGCGTGCTGAAAAGGGCAGTAAACCCGGAAGGAAAGCCGGGGGAACTTTTGGATATTTTAAGCCGGGGGTACTGTCCGGTGAACCACGATGTCAGGGATGGAAGCAAAACGGTTTCCTGGTATCGGGGACCGTGGATTCCATACGGAGAGAAGCAGATGAAACCCAGATACCGGATATTCTCAGATGAATTTTATTTTTATGACCCCGACTGCGGAATGATGGATGTGAGTTATGCATGCGCATGGCAGCTGGGACGGATGGTATCCATGAATCATCTGACGGTGTGCAGAGAGCTGGTTTCCTGGAGACTGGATCACTGCTCGGAAGCGGCAAAGAACTTTCAGCAGAGCCAGCTTCTTGACCGGATTCCGGCAGAGGGAAAAGATGTGGGGGAACAGCTGATAAACGCATGCGTCCGGGCGGCGGGACAGCTGGCAGCCGGGAAAGGAGATGAGGACGATGGGACGATGGATTCAGGGGAATTGTGACCGGACCGGCTATTTTGAGGGGCTGGGCACCGAAGAATTTCCGGAATCAGTGCTGGAAATGTTAAAAGAGGCAAGCCTGTTTTATCATGTGCCGGCGGCGTACCTGTTTCCGGTGCCGGATATGCTGAAAAAGGACAGCCTGAACTTTTTTCAGGTGGATCACAACTGGGTGCTGGCGATGCTGGACGGGATCTGCAGTGTGGGAAGGAATGCGTCCATCGATTATTCCCACGACACAGAACTGATCGTGGATATTTACCGTCAGGCATTAAGGGAAAATGAGCAGGTGCGCCTGAAACTCCAGGATAGAGAGTACATGGATACAGGAGAACAAGTCCCGGAAGTGATCAGTGGATTTTTGCTGAACTCCGTGTTAACAGAAAATTTTCGGGGATTGGAATTTCGGGCATATGACCAGCGGGAGGGAGGAGAACCTTTAAAGGCGCTTCGGATTGAAACTCTCGGGCGGCAGGTTCTTCTGGGAATTTTTAAGGGAGAAATACGGCGGCTTGAGATCGCGCAGCCTCCGGAGGGACTTCATTTTGGGTTCTTTACCGAAGACGGGATAATTAAGAAAACGGTCCGGGACATCGAAGAGGGAAAGCTGGGCGGCAGACAGGCAGAGCTTGTTTTGAAATCCAAAGAAAACAGGGTGATCGATGTAAAGGCCTCGGCGGCCAGACTGAAGGAGGCAGCAGGGCTTCAGAATATGACATCGGCGGAATTTGCCCTGGAGATGATACAAAACGCACAGACCGGAGTATTTACAATGGGGGAGGAACTTAAATGAGGATTTCAGATGATCTTGAAGAAATGCGTCTGCTCCCGATCCATGTGGAAGCCGCCGTGTTTGGCAGCGGAAATGTTCCCATAGCTAACATCAATGAAAATTACCGGAGTTTGCTGGCAGCGCCGACGGGAGATGACATGGAGAGCAAAACATTTACGGAGAAGAGCAGCACAGAGGAGCCCGGGGTACATCTGCATTTCATTCTTCCGGAGGAGTATACCCACGGAAGCCAGCAGGAGGAAGGCGGGGATATCGTCTATCCAGACCTTCCCAACCGGTGGACGGTGACAAGGATCGCGGTTTTGGAAAGCGAAGGAAAGGAACCGGTTTTGAGAAGAAAAAACTGGATTCTTGAGAGTGATCTTCTATCGGCGTTCCCAGACAGCGACAAACAGTACACGTCCATCGGATATGATGATCCCAAAAAGCCGTACCGGTTTCTGGGCAAAATGAGAGACTGGGACGGGGTGGTGACTTCTCCTGGAGAGCACTTTTCACATCTTTCGGCAGTGAGTACGGGGAAACCTCATTTCAGCGGATATTATCCGGAGTGTAAAAATGTCCTTGGCTGCTATGATAGTCTCTCTGATCTTGAGGTCAAAAAGGGGACAGAGGATTTTGTCAGGCTTACTTATATTGTGTGCGGCTGGACAGAGAATGACGCCCCCAAAGATCATACGGTGTGCCATGGAATTGTCACCGGAATCAAATGGACGGGTCCTTACGGCAGCTATGAGACAGGGATCCCAAGCGGCACCAATATGCCCAATGTGGCGGTGGGGAATTCGCTGGAAGAGGCGGCAGCAGCCCTCGGAAGCTATTATCTGAAGCAGCCGGAGATGGAAAAAGTGCTGAAGCATTTGTTTTTCGGGACCCTGTCCGATTGGGAGAAACTTGACGGGGCTCTGGAGGGGGAGAAGAAGGTCAAACAGTACCAGTTCCGCCCGGAACCCTCCAGGGAAGAGCTTAAAATTCAGGGAAAAGAAGCCGGTTGTTTTCGGGAAAGAGAGGAGATCCTTTATGAGATTTCCCGCAGCAGAAAACATCAGGAGGAATATGAGGAACAGATGAAAGAAAAACGGCAGGAGATCTATCTGCTCTGGCGAAAATACGCGATGGACCCCAAATTTCTTGAAAAGGCAAGGAGCGGAATTTCACAGAGAATGGAAGCGGTTACTGGTCTGGAAAAGAAAAGGGAACATGAGGAATTTGTGGAGCAGGAGGCGGTAAAAAAACTCAGAGCTCTGCTTGGAGACGGGGAAGCGCTGATCGAAACGCCCGGAGAGAGATACTGGAGGCCGAGAGACCTTACGTTCCTGCTGGAAGGGGCGGACCAGAGCAGCATCTATAAGCGGCTGGAAAAATATAAAATTGACGGTAAAATACCAGAGCGCAGGCGGAAAGATCTCATTTCCGAAGTCATAGTGAAGATTTCCGGAGTTACGGAGGGGGAAGAAGCCAGGATTTCAGGCGAACATCTTTTAGAGGGAACGGAGCAGATCAGAGAGCCGGTCATAGAACAGCTTGTACGGGAGGGGGTACTGACTGCCCGGGGCAGTATTTTCTACACGGCAGACAAGCTTCTTCGCCGGTATAAAAAACAGAGAGATACAAGGCTGATGTCTCATACGGTCACGGCATATGAGGACTGTCTTAACAGACAAGAAAATCTATGCGGGGGGACATTGGCCAGCCCCGTTGGAAATTATATCTGGTGTCCGGCGTGGAATCCCCTGATCCTTGAGTGGAGCATGAAGTATTATCCTGACCCGAAGATAAAAGAGGGGGCTTTGGGCCTTGAGAACTGGAGGCTTAGCGAGACGGATTTTGACTATGAAGGAGAAACCATCGGGGAGGAAGTCTTTGAGCCTTTCACCGGCAGATGTATTTTGTCGCCATATGGGTCTGACTATCTGTCAGGGATGTTCAAAAAATATGTCTCAGACGAGAAGTACAGGGATATAGGCAATAAGATGGCGGGAATGAAGATTTTGTCACAGAATCTGGACGGTTTTCATGACAAACTGATCACCAGAAAGGAGAGTGTGGTTGTGGCTCCGTGGATGAACCGGACGTTAGATCAGGAAATCACGGCACTGACTTCCCGGGCCGTTCAGGGGACAGAGCTTTACGAGGACCTGAATCAGTCGAAGAGAAACCAGAGAAAGCCGGAGGAGGCCTTTTATCCTATAAGGGCTGGTTTCGGAAAGATTGACAGGGTCCGGGTGATCGACAGCTTTGGGAGGGTGCTGAAGTACGATGTAGGGGATGTCATCGTGCCTGAGAACCTTCGTATGGGGAAGGATAATCCTGCACCGAGATTTCTGCTGAGACCGAGAATTCTGGCGCCTATGAGGATTCAAAGCCGCTGGATTATGGAGGAGACAGGTATAGTCGATGAACTGTCACCGGTTTTTGGATGGCTGTGGGTGAACCTTTTGGATTCCTGTCTGCACATCTATCATCCGGACGGCACCATGGCCGGAAGTATTCAAAATACCATAAGGATGGACGGCAGCGGCATGTATGAAATTTCTCTGAGAAATCCGCCTGGACAGACAAGAAAAGAAGAGGAGATTTTAGACGGGATGGGACCGAGCCTCCGGGGATTTGCGGAAGGGCTTTTAGAAGCCGGCAGGAGAGAACCGTCCGCGCTGCCGGAATTTTTAAAGGCTCTCGATGACAGTATGTGGACAAGCAGATCCGGAGGGGGTACCGCCAAGGAGCAGATCCAGGCCGGCATGGGAAGGCCTCTGGCTCTGGCAGGAATCGAGATTGGGGTGGATGTGAAGGGCAGCAGTCCTGTGCCTATGATTTACGATGACAGTGAAAGGGCCGAGTCTCTCCTGGAACGGTTTTCGATCCCCCTCCGCATCGGAGATGAAGTCCGCCAGACAGACGGCACTGCAGGATTTTATCTGCACGGAGAGGGCGGCGGATTTTCTGTATTTCATCAGTGCCGGAGAGAGAAGGGAGCGAAGAGCAGGACGGCATATCTGGATCAGAATACAACACTGAACATGAAAACCGCAAAAGACGCTTTGCCTGCAAGACTGACTGTTTTGTTTCATCCGGCAGGAAATATCAGCATGACGACAGGGCTGCTTCCGGTCAGGGAAATGAAGCTCAGTGAAGCATGGACAGAGCGGGCCATGGAGAATATTTATCTTACGTTATTTTACGGCCCTTTCCTGACGCCGCAAAGCCAGCTGCAGATGTTTCTTCCCAAAGCTATGGAAAAAGAATGGAGTTTTTTATCCGTTGAAAAACCGGGAATAAAAAATGAGGAACGGGACATCAAGCCTCCGTGGCTGGATACGGACCAGGAAGAAGAGTGGAAACAGATCAAAGAAGGCTGGCTGCTGCTGAAGGCCGGTGTGCAAGAAAAGGGGTGACTGTGGTGGAAGGAAAATTTACATTTGAGACTGTGGGAGAAAATAAATTGATTGTTTCTGACAGTCAGATATCTCCGGTCAAAAACAAGCTGGAGATCAAGGTGACATTTGATCAGGATGAAGAACCGCTGATCAGCCAGATTGAGTATGCGTTCCCGGCGGGGGTGAAAAGCACTGATTTTGCGGAAATGAAGAACCTCAGACAGATAGAATTCAAAATAGATGACTGGACTGTGGTGGATGTTTCAAAAGAAGAATTTATAGAGTTGAAAAAACAGAAAAAAAAGCGAAGCGGAAATGTGGGGTGGTATGCATGCAGGTTTGAGGAGGAAGAAACATTTACTTATGCTTTAACACCGGGCGAGGCGTGGACAATGAAAGATCAACAGATTATGGATCTGACCATGGAAAACGTGGTGACCACTGCCGCAGAAGGTACTGCTGCCATCCGGTGCACAGTCGGGATTCTTGCAGAAGATCCGCAGGAATATGGACTGGAAATAAAAAAAGAACAGGATCACACAGTGAAGGTTCAGGATTTTTATCCCGAGTCGGGATGTGCTCTGTCGGGAGAGCAGGTCAGGCTCAGCTGGTTTGTCCAAAACGCCCAAAAGCTGTTTTTGTATACCGGAGCGTCAAAGAAGGAAATCGATCCGGCAAAGAGCAGTGAGTTAGTGACTGTTTCTGATACGACGGAATATACGCTGGAAGCAGTTAACGGTGAGAAGAAGGATACAAGAAAAATTTCGATCCAGGTACTGCCGCTCTGCCTGAGACAGTTTTGGGCCGACTATGAGGAAGAAAAGATTAAGTGGGACGTATGCTGCGGGGATCACATTAAAATAAACGGTATTTCCACAAGCTTTGCATCCGGGTCGGCGAATCTCAGTGAGTATACGCCGGGACGCCCTGTTGCTCTGACCGCAGGGGGAAAAAATACATCTGTGGAAAGTGCTGTTTACTATGGAACAGAGGATGAGAGAATGGATGTCGTACATTTCCAGAAGACCATTACATTTTATAAAGGCTTTCAAATTTTGGATGTGCTGTGGAAGCTTTATGAACTGAGAAGTAATAATACAGCCAAATCCATCCGCATTGTTTTTCAGGACCGTGAACGAAATGAACTTTACGACATAAAGGGAGGTGAGGATCTGGGTACGGAGGGAAGCTGGCAGCAGATCTTGACGGGAACAGACCCGGCAAGGGCCGGAGAGAATATTTTGGTGACGATGTATGTAGAAGGCTACGATGAAGGTACAGGAAAAGAGTATCAGATCACGATTTAAGAAAGGGGAATGCCATGGAAGTGAAGTTATTTAAGATAAACGGCACTGGCCCGGGTCAGACATACGAGGCGGCTGCAGGAGAACTTCTGAAGATTGAATGGGATTGTCCGGGCTGCGATTTCTGTATAATTTATCCATACAACTGGAAAGTTGACTGTAATGGAGAGATGGAAATCTATATTTATGAAACAATGACCGTAATTCTCAGAGCAGTTAAGGACAGGGAGAGTGTACAAAAAGAGATTACAGCCAAACTCAGCGGGGGAGAGGATGTTAAAGGAATTTCTGTGTCCCCTGCTGGCCCTGCTGGTTCCGGTGAGGAGACGAAATTTGATTTTCAGCTGACCAAAACTGCTTTTGGGTATTTGGATCATGGAATCGGCAGAGTTGAGGGGCGTTCAGGAAGTTATGTGTTAAAGAACCAATACACCGTATACAGATACGATATTCTGACAGCCGGCGGAGAAACCGGATATAAAGAAAAAACGGTTAAGGCGGGAAGGTCGGATGCACCGGAAATCCAGAGGCTCAAATATGTGATGATGAAGAACGGAAATGAGCAAAAATATGAGCTATCGTGGAGGGTTGCGAACAATGATGGAAAGGACGTCATCATCGAGGCGTCGGATCACAAGACTACATTTGCCAAAAATGCTTCCGGGCGCGCTTCTTTTGCCAGGACAGGCGGAGAGACTGTAACACTTTCTGTCCGGTGCGATGCAGGAGAAAAGGGAAAGATTGAATTTGCGGACATCTATCCATTTGAATTGAAATAAGGAGGTTCATATGGCTTACGAAAGTATTACGATCGGTACGGAACAAGAGGTAAAAGAAGTATATCTGTTTCTCGTCAATGAGGATGGTTCGCCGGCTGAGATGGACCAGGACAGCAAGACCATTGCTTCTATCTGGAATGGCGAGGAGAAGCTCGTCGATGTAACCGCAGATACAAGGATAACGATTCCCGGATTCGGGACATGCTTTCAGCTGGAGCTTGCCACCACGCCTGCAGGAAACCATGAAGCGGATCGGTGGAGAAAAAGAAAAGAAGCGATAAAACTTTTTGTCAGGGAATTTGTTCCTATGCAGAAACATACAAAAAAACCGGCGGACGCTGACTTTGCAGTCAGTGGGAAACACTATACTGCCGGTGAATTCTCGGCAGAGATTCAGGGAGAAGGATCGGAGACGTATAAAATAAAAGGAAAACCGGGCGACCGAAGAAAATTTTATTTTTTCCGGAATGAGTACCACTCCGTTATCCGATGTGCCAATCAGATGACAATCGGGATCGGGAGAGATGATCTTACAAGTGAATTTTTACAGAAAGCACTTTGGGATCAGCGAAAATGGGATATGCCATGGATGAAAGACCTGTCGGAAGAACTTGCTGATCCGCTGGGGGCTGTCAGTCCCACGGCGGAGCAGAAATTTATGTACAGTTACGCCGGATCGATCTTTGACTGGTCAGTAAGACTTTATGTCAGGCAGCATCCGGATCACGAGCATTTTTCAGACTTTGACAGAAATCACGCAGATGAAAAAAACATGTGGGGTGTGCTTCCCAGGTCACCGGTATATAAGCTGGTGAATTATTTGAAAGTAAATGAAAAAAGTGTTTTTAACTTTCTCAGAAGCAGAAAATATAATGACGGAAACAGTCCTGAAGAAACGGCAGAGAATCGTATTTACACAGAACTCGCAGAGGAATTCTGGAATCTTTATGACAGCGGAGACGGGCTTTTTGCGGACTTTCTGCTCCGGGCCGGAGTGATCTCCAATACGGGTAATCAGTATTTGTTTGAATTTCGTACCGTTAGGACGAAAATTGAAAATATTTATGAGGACAGCAGTCAGTATATTTACAGAGGGTAAGAAAGGGGTATATTATGCGGGAAATACAGACGGAACTTTTTAAGGGGAAAGAAAAAGAGATCCTCGTCAGTATATTTGGAGGAGAGCAGAAATTAAAAGAGGAATACCCGGCATTGTATGAAGACATGAGAACGGCACAAAAGCAGTCCGGAAACCGGAAGGAAGAGGGAAGGACAAGTTCACAGGATGCCGATTTTGACGGATGGGAGGAATTTGAAAAATTAAAGCTGTTTTATGATCCAAAGAAAAAGATACTGACCGTAAATGGAAAGATCCATAAATCGGGCGGACCCGATTATTTGATTGCAAAGCTGAAAGTCTGGAATGGGCAGGGAAAAACATGGACTTTTTCTTATTCGGTACCACAGTGCAGCTTTCTTATGATCAAGGAAAATATACATATGGAACAGGACGAACTGTCCGGAATACAGGCAGAAATCAATTATATGTTAAGGGTTCCTGACATCTGGAAGCCGGTTAAGTCAGGAAATATGAAGGGAACCGCGGTTATTGGTGCGGGTTTGGATATTATCGGGAAAGGCCAGGTTCTTCATCCGCAGCCCAAAGCCGGGAGATCCAAGATCAACATTGTTTATTTTCGTACAGATGCCATGGGTACATCGGACTACTTTTATGCCAACCCCGAGAGAAGGAACAGTAATTTTTGTGTTTATCTGCCGATTGCCGTGCAGTTTGAGCTGGACGCAGGAAAGCAGGCGGCCCAAGCTCCCAGAGTACAGGGAGACATTTATATTTACAGCGCCAGACATTCCACAGTGCAGTTTCAGAATTTTCAGCAGATTAAATTAATCCCCGCATCTCAGTGGTACAACATGTTTCCATATTATCCTCAGATATCGCAGAGCTTTACAAAAGGATATCTGTTAGTTCTGCCTCAGGCGTGGAACAGTTTTATCAGCCAGGGCGGCGTGGCAGGGGAAGATGATTTTTATTTATCTATGGATATAGAGTTTTCATGTACAGACGGGTATCGATATTCTTTGCAGATGGACAGCTATTTGGTTCCTAAAAAATATGAGGGAGGCAATGTTGTAGAGATCCCATGTATGCACCTGCTCTGGGGCTGCCTTGAAAAAGAAGCTGTGATCAAAACAAGGGACCGGGGCAGTATACCGGTGTGCGATGTAAAGAGTGGGGATTATGTGGCTTCTGCCAAGGGAAATTATGAAAAGGTCAGCAATATTTATACTGGAAATGAAGAAATTTTGAAATATATAAAGGCTGGAGAAAAAACTATCATGATGACAATGGACCATCCGGTCATGACAAAGGAAGGATGGAAACAGGCAGGGGAACTCACTGGGTCAGAACAGATCTGTATGGATGGAGAACTGTACAGTCCGGTGGATGAGGTTTATGACGAGCCTTATTATGACCGGGTATATTCTTTGGAACTGGAAGATGGAGAAGGTTTTTTTGCCAATGGTTTTTATGTGGGAGACTTCGGAAAGCAAAACAGTATGGAGAAGCCGGAACCGAAGCTTTCACAGGATATCCTGAATGATTTAGAGAAGTTTAAAAATTTATCATAAAAGAGAAAGGAGAAACATTATGCCAGATCCAAAAGAACCAAGCGAGGTAGTGCCAAAGGAACCGGAAATAGTTATGGAAGGAGGGACGGGGACCAGTGTGGCGATTCCTGTACGCATCAATGCGGGAGTGAAATTTACGCTGCTGAAAAATCATTTTGTGGCGGCGCTTGAAAAAGATGGGGACGTCATGATGCTCCTGCTGGCGCCGACGGATTCTGCCGGCCAGGAGGGAATGACCATACAGGAGATGGTGGAAGAAGTCAGGAAATTGATGGGTGCCAAAGAAGGAGATAAAGAGGTTGCGGATATGGAGACTCAGCTGAATAGTACCGTGAACAGTATGAGCGATCCTAAGAAAGCAGGCGGCGGCTTTAATCCAATGTCTATCCGTATCTATGTACAGCAGGCGTTTTTGTATTACCGTTCTGCTAAAAAGGAGGATGGAACAGAGGAAAAAGAGCTGGAATATGCTTTCAGCCTGAAAGCGGATACTTCTAAGCTTCTTGGAAGTATAGACTTATTCACTCTCGATGAGATCTATTTTTCCGTGTGGAAGACAAACCGTAAAAAAGTCACAGACACGATGAACATGTTTATGATTGAAGACTTCTTGAAGGAGACGGCACAGGCCTGAGACTAAAAAGCCAGGTATGCCGCGTGAGTCAGAAAAAGCCTGCATATACAGGCTTTTTTTGCTTCTTATTTCTTGATTTTATTAGAATACTGGGCTTTTACTAAATATACACCGGCAATCACAATGGCAATTCCCAGGACTTCCCTTAGAGAAAGAACTTCGGAAAAAATAAAATAAGAATAAAGTGAGGCGATGACCGGCTGGCATAAACATACGATCGAGGAAAGGTTCACACTGAGCTTTCCCTGGCAGTGGGCCAGCAGGTTATGTCCGATGACCTGAAGGCAGAGGGTCAGTCCCAATAGCGGCCAGAGCTGCTCTGTCCCATGGGGAATCTGGATGCCCTCTGTTAAAACTGAGGTGACCCCCAATGCAAGGGCACTTCCGAACCCGCTTACAAACATGATGACACTGCTTTCGTATCTGTCTCTTAAACGATAGGAGATCAGGATAAAAACCGCATAGAAAAAAGAAGCACTAAAGGCGAGAAAATCTCCAAAATAGTTTGACTGGAGTGGGCTGATCTTTCCGCCCAATAAAACAAAGACTCCGATTAAGGTTACCGCAGCTCCTGCTAAAAATAACTTCGGTATCTTTTCCCGGAATAAAAAGTATGAGACCGGTATCACAGTAAAAGGCGTCAGATTTGTAAGTAAGTTTGCATTTGCTACGGATGTATAGCTGAAAGATAGGTTCCACAATGCTACATCACCGGCGAGGAAAACTCCGGCCAGAAATAAAATGAGTACATCCTTTTTGGTTAAAATGCGCAGGCCCCTGAACGCCAGAGGCAGCAGCAGAGGGAGTGAAAAAAGAACTCTGTAAAACCCGGTGCTGACAGGAGTCAGTGAGCTGAGTTTTACAAAAATGCCTCCTGCTGCAAGGAATGCAACTGCTAAGAGCTCAAGCAGTACATATTTTGTTTCGTTGTTCCGTTTTATAATCTTCAAGAGTCTGTCCTCCGTCTGTGCAGGTTTCCTTTGTGTTTAAAACATGATACACTTACACTGGAACTATGAAAAGACCCACTATATACTAAAAAAATAGTACCACCGGGAGAGGGATTTCATGATTATTCTTGACAGAAAAAACAATGAACCTTTGTATATGCAGATTTATGCACAAATAAAAGAGGAAATATTAAACGGCATTATCAAGGAAGGTCAGGTATTAACCGGCAGCAGGGGGTTAGCCGGTATCCTGGGGGTTAGCCGGAATACGGTAAACAGTGCTTATGGCCAGCTGGCCGCGGAGGGATATATCATACCGCAGAAAGGGATTGGATATACTGCCGCAAAGGTTCCGGAACTTACTGTCAGCAGGGAGAGACCGGTTCAGGCCCGTTTAAAACAAGCGATGCCTGTGGAAAGAAAACAGCCTGACATTCTGTACGATTTGACAAACAGCAGTCAGACAAGCGATCTGTTTCCGAAGAGATTTTGGAAACGCTGTACGTTAGAATGCCTGGATATGCTGGAAAACGAGGCCAGAATATCATCCTGTCAGGATAAGCAGGGAGAATTATACCTGAGAAAAAATCTGCTGTCTTATCTGCAGCGGATCAGAGGTGTTTCCTGTGACGAAGATCAAATCATTATCACATGTGGGATACAGCAGTCTTTAGACTATCTCTGCAGGCTGTTCCCGCCTGGAAGGCAGACGATTCTGATGGAGGAACCGGGATTTCATAAAGCGGCAGCGGTATTTTCTAATAACAATATAAATGTGCAGAAGGTTCCTGTGGATGAACATGGAATCGTAGTATCCAAGCTTCCACGTGTGTCTGATGCCTGCGCCGTTTACTCAACTCCGTCCCATCAGTTTCCAACCGGTGTCACCTTATCCGCCGGCCGCCGGTATGAACTTCTTGAATGGGCGCAGAAGAATGATGCCTTTATTATGGAAGATGACTTTGACAGCGAGTTTCGATATTACTCAAAACCTATTCCGGCGCTGCAGTCCATAGACAGAGATGACCGTGTCATCTACCTTGGAACATTTTCAAAAGCGCTTTCCCCTTCAGTGCGCATGGGATATATGATATTGCCTCCAAAGCTGCTGAAAGCTTATTTTCACAGGTTTGAAAATTACAACAGTACGGTTCCGCTCCTTAATCAGTATGTCATTGCACGTTTGATAGAAACGGGTCAATATGACCGCCATGTCAGGAGGCTGAACCATATATTCCGCAGGCGGCTGGAACGTTTTTCAGAAGAATTAGCCGATGTAAAAGACAGGATTGAAATATCCGGAAACGGTACCGGACAATATTTCCTCTTAAAGTTTGCCGGGCAGGCTGATCAAAATGAGTTAATAAGAAAAGCACTTGAGCGTGGGGTAAAAGTGTATCCGACCATGCAGTTTTGGCAGGAAAAGGCTGCCTGTCCGCCCAATTCTCTGTTTCTAGGCTTTGCCAAAATTTCTTTAGAGGATATTCCTGATTGTGTGGAACGGCTGAGAGCAGCGTGGAAAGAATGGATTTAATGGCAGATTCCATCTTTGATCAAAAAATAAATATAAAGTTGCTGGAATTATATTCATAAAAGGAATATAATATAACCATAATGTAATCAGTTTATAATCAAAAGGAGAATGCTATGGCGGTAAAGGAAAAAGGTTGTTTTTATTGTGACCCGGACCATCAGGGGCGAAAGGATCTGATGATCGAAGTGGGGCAGATGAAGGAGGGGGTTTTATACCTGTTTAAAGATCAGGCTCATTTAGGACGCTGTGTAGTCGCAGTGCCGGAGCATAAGAGTGAGCTGTTTGACCTGGAACCAAAACAGAGACATGATTACATAGATGATGTAGCGGCAGCTGCAAGAGCTATAAAAAAACTCTGGGGATGTACAAAGATCAACTACGGCGCTTACGGGGACAAGCTGCCTCACCTGCATTTTCATCTGGTTCCCAAATATGAGGGCGGATTTGAGTTCGGAGGAGCTTTTGCCATTGGAAATGATGAACCAAAATTTCTCGCCGATGAAGAATATGAGACAATGATCGGTCAGCTTAAAAAGGAATTAAATATAAAATAATGAGTGATGCTGAACAGATTCCGGTGAAAGGGTTCTGTTCAGCTGTTTTATTTCATAGGAAAATTGAAGTGGTCCTGCCCGCGTTGTTCCGCCACAGGAAAGTTCGTGCGGGTACACGGGCTTGTAGGCAAAAGCGGAATCACTTATACTGGTAGATAGAAACTGCGAGGGAGGCGGGAATCTTATGCAGAAGTGTTATACTACCGGTGAATTTGCCAAAAGGGCGAAAGTGACCATCCGGACGATAAGGTATTATGATAAAAAAGGTATCTTACAGCCCAGCTTCCGCAATGATGCGGGATATAGGATGTATACTGATCAGGACTTTTTAAAACTCCAAAAGGTGCTGTCTTTAAAATATCTGGGATTTTCGTTGGAAGAGATCAAAAATATGACAATCAACGATGATGTATCAGATATTACAAAATCGCTTCAGATGCAGGCGGACTTGCTTCATAAAAAAGCAGAGCATTTGAAGCTGATGGAAGAAGCTTTGCGAAAGACGACAAAAATAATTGAAGAGACCAGCGAGGTAGACTGGAATGAGATTCTCGGCCTGATCCATATGACGAGTATGGAGCGGACTCTGGTAGAACACTATCAAAACTCCACAAACCTGGATATCAGAATCAGCCTGCATGACAGGTTTTCTGTAAATAAACAGGGGTGGTTCCCGTGGCTTTTTTCTCTTGTGGATTTCAAGGATGCGGATACAGTGCTTGAGGTCGGCTGCGGCAATGGACAGATGTGGAAAAATGAACAAACAAAAGAATTGTCAGGTATGAAAGTCATACTATCGGATATCTCGGAAGGGATGTTGTCTGATGCCCAAAAGAATCTTGGAGGGGTGAGGGGACCTGATTTTTTATTTCGGAGGTTTGACTGCCAGAACATACCGTTTTCTGATAAGACCATTGACCGGGTTATTGCCAATCATGTGCTGTTTTATGTTGGCAGTCTTCAAAAGGCACTAGAGGAAATATGCAGAGTGATGAAAGATGACGGGATTTTTTACTGCAGCGCTTATGGAAAAGAGCATATGAAGGAAGTCACGATGCTGGTCCAGGAGTTTGATCCGCGCATTAGTCTGTCGGAAGTAAATCTTTTTGATATGTTTGGCCTGGAGGAAGGGGAAGCTGTTCTTAAAAGGTATTTTGCGGATGTGAAAAAGATAGGGTATGAGGATGCTTTAATCGTTACCGAGGCAGAGCCTCTGCTGGATTATATTCTTTCCTGTCATGGGAACCAGAATGAGATATTAAATAACCGCCAGATGGAATTTAAGAAGTTTCTGAAAAAGAAAATAGATACACAGGGACAAGTAAAAATTACAAAGCAGGCTGGTGTATTTGTGTCAAAGAAAGAGAAATGACAAGAAAATAGATGGAAATAAAAGGAGGATCGATGGTTTACAATAAGCTAAAATAATGTTATATTAAAGATAAAGAAAGGAGCAAACTGCCCACGTTGGTGGTTAGCCTCTTGGGTATAAAATAAACCTACCTTGACTGGCTAAGTACAAAGGTAGGTTTATTTATTTGCGCTTGTTTTTCCTATCAATATAGGCAAGCAGTGCCAAAATGAACATTCCAAACGTTATCATTAAAGATAAAGCCTCATATGTAGTCATCAGCACCACCTCCCCTCTTTATCAAAAGTTGGGAGGCTACCACCTTGTACACAGATTGCTCCGTCTAAACATCATAACATTTTCTGTATTTAAAAACAATATATTTACAATAAAGAAGATATTTAGAATATAGAATCAAGCCTTGACGGTTACGTTACGTCACCCATTATAATGACACTAACTGATAACGGACAAAGAGAAAGGGAATATTCATTATGAAAGGAATTATTTTAGCAGGCGGTTCCGGGACAAGGCTGTATCCGCTGACCATGGTTACGTCAAAGCAGCTGCTTCCCATCTATGACAAGCCGATGATCTACTATCCGCTGTCTGTGCTCATGGACGCAGGCATCCGGGAGATTCTGATCATTTCCACTCCAGACGACACACCCCGGTTTGAGGCGCTTTTAGGAGACGGGCATCAGTTTGGAATCGAGCTTTCCTATGAGGTTCAGCCTTCACCAGACGGGCTTGCACAGGCATTTATCATTGGAGAAGAATTTATCGGTGATGATAATGTGGCGATGGTTCTGGGGGACAATATTTTCCACGGACACGGGCTTAGGAAACGTCTTCAGGCGGCAGCCAACAAGAAGAGTGGGGCTACGGTATTCGGCTATTATGTAGATGACCCGGAGAGGTTCGGCATCGTGGAGTTTGACTCTGACGGAAAAGCCATTTCCATAGAAGAGAAGCCGGAACATCCAAAGTCCAATTACTGTGTGACGGGACTGTATTTTTATGACAACAGGGTTGTAGAGTATGCAAAGAACCTTGCACCTTCGGACAGAGGTGAGTTAGAGATTACAGATTTGAATAAAATCTATCTGGAAAATGGAGAACTGGAAGTTACCCTGCTTGGACAGGGATTCACATGGCTGGACACGGGGACACATGAATCTCTCGTGGAGGCGACCAACTTTGTCAAAACAGTGGAGACACACCAGCACAGGAAGATTGCATGCCCGGAGGAGATTGCATATCTTCAGCACTGGATCACCAGGGACCAGCTGTTAAAAGACATTGAGCCTCTGAAAAAGAACCAGTACGGACAGTACCTCTTAGACGTTATGAATGGAAAGTATATAGACAAGTAAGACAGGAGAAAACATTTATGAAGATTTTAGTGACCGGCGGCGCCGGATTTATCGGAGGGAATTTTGTGCATCATATGGTGAACAAATACCCCAACGATGAGATTGTGAATCTGGACCTGCTCACCTATGCGGGGAATTTAGAAACATTAAAACCAGTTGAGGATAAACCGAACTACAAGTTTGTAAAAGGTGACATTGCAGATGAAGCATTTATCATGGACCTGTTTGAAAAAGAACAATTTGACATGGTCGTAAACTTTGCGGCGGAGAGCCATGTAGACCGCTCCATCACGGATCCCGGTATTTTTGTGACCACCAATGTGATGGGAACGAGAGTGCTTCTGGATGCCTCAAAAAAATATGGGGTAAAACGGTATCACCAGGTATCGACGGATGAAGTGTACGGGGATCTTCCTCTGGACCGTCCGGACTTATTTTTTACAGAGGATACACCTCTCCACACCTCCAGTCCATACAGCAGTTCCAAGGCCAGCGCAGATCTGTTTGTCCTGGCTTATTACCGCACATACGGACTGCCAGTGACGATTTCCAGGTGTTCCAACAACTATGGACCGTATCATTTCCCGGAAAAGCTGATTCCGCTTATTATAAGCAGGGCGCTGGCAGATGAGGAACTGCCGGTATACGGAAAAGGAGAGAACGTCAGAGACTGGCTCCATGTGTCTGATCACTGTGAGGCCATCGATCTGATCCTCCATAAAGGAAAACCGGGAGAAGTCTACAATGTAGGCGGACACAACGAGCGCACAAACCTTGAGGTCGTGCAGACCATACTGAAAGCACTGGATAAGCCGGAAAGCCTGATCAAATTTGTGACAGACCGCCCGGGACATGATATGCGCTATGCCATCGACCCGGCAAAGATAGAGACAGAGCTTGGATGGAAGCCAAAGTATACATTTGATACCGGAATTCGTCAGACAATTGAATGGTATCTGAACAACAAAGAATGGTGGCAGAATATTTTGTCCGGTGAATATGCAAACTATTTTGAGAACCAATACGGAAAAAGGTTAGAACAGGAGCAGGTATGAAGATATTAGTCACAGGGGCAGCCGGACAGCTGGGCCATGATGTCATGGACGAACTGAAAAAGAGAGGCCATGAAGGGATCGGTGTGGATGTGCAGGAAATGGACATCACAGACGCCGAAAAAGTACGGCAGGTGATAACGGCTGCAGATGTGGATGCAGTAATCCACTGTGCGGCTTACACTGCGGTGGATGCGGCAGAAGACAATGCAGAACTGTGCAGGAAGATCAATGCGGACGGCACTGAACATATAGCCCGTGTATGCCGTGATCTGGATCTTAAGATGATGTACATCAGCACAGATTATGTGTTTGACGGACAGGGAGAAAGACCGTGGGATCCGGATGATGAGAGGAATCCGCTGAACGTATATGGGCAGACAAAGTACGAGGGAGAACTTGCCATTGAACAGAATCTGGACAAGTTTTTTATTGTGAGGATTGCCTGGGTGTTCGGAGTCAACGGTAAAAATTTTATCAAGACAATGCTGAACCTGGCTAAAAATCATGACAGGCTTACCGTGGTGAACGATCAGACCGGATCTCCTACTTATACTTATGATCTGGCAAGGCTTTTAGCAGATATGATAGAGACAGATAAATATGGCAGATATCACGCTACAAATGAAGGACTTTGCACCTGGTATGAATTTGCCTGTGAAATATTTAAGCAGGCGGGCATCGAAATCGAAGTAGCTCCGGTGGGCAGCGATGAGTATCCGGCCAAGGCAAAAAGACCGGAAAACAGCCGGATGAGTAAGGACAAACTTACACAAAACGGTTTTGAAAGGCTGCCGGCATGGCAGGATGCTCTTGCCAGATATTTAAAAGAAATCGGGTATTAGGAGGAACAGATGGGAAAGATTAAGGTTACAAATTGTGAGATTGAAGGACTGCATATCATTGAGCCGGCAGTGTTCCCGGATGAACGGGGATATTTCATGGAGACATATAACCAAAAGGATTTTGAAGAGGCAGGGCTTGGCATGACCTTTGTACAGGATAATCAGTCCATGTCGGTAAAAGGAGTTTTAAGAGGGCTTCATTTTCAGAAGCAGTATCCACAGGGAAAGCTGGTGCGCGTCGTTCGTGGTAAGGTATTTGATGTGGCGGTGGACCTGAGAAAAGACTCTCAAACTTACGGAAAGTGGTTTGGGGTAGAATTATCCGCAGAGAATAAAAAGCAGTTTTATATTCCGGAAGGATTTGCCCATGGCTTCCTCGTCCTCTCAGAGGAGGCAGAATTTTGTTATAAGTGTACAGACTTTTATCACCCTGGAGATGAAGGCGGGATCAAGTGGGATGATCCTGACATCGGCATTGAATGGCCATTTGAGGAGGGTACGGAATTGGTGATCTCAGAGAAAGACCAGAAATGGTCCGGATTAAAAGACACTTTTAAGTTTTAAAAGACATTTGTTATCATAGCGGTATGATAGGAAATATAGACAAAAATATAGAAAGGCCGATGTATGGGCTAACCATCCTGTACATTGGCTTTTTTATTATATTTTTTGGGGTTTTAACAAAGTAGAGTGTAAAATAAATCATCTTAAAATTCTGTACATAGTGCACAAATAAAAGGCGGAATTGTTATTAAATTGACAAAACTTTGACATTATAATTGACATTATCTTTCGATGGGCATACAATCAAGGGGAATTAATATGTTCTATATCAATCTGTGGGTTAGATGAAACACAGATTTTTTGCATTTATATCAAAATAAAATAAGGGGCATTAGTCCGTAGGGGGAACGGAGTTATGAAAAAACGCATTAGGCAGATCATTTCTATCATTCTGTCACTTTTAATGGTGGTACAGAGTCCAAATTTTTCAGCAATTATTAAAAATGTAAAAGCAGATGAGTCGCCGGGGCTGCAGGTCAGCTTTTCCTGTAAGCAGGAGCCGGGGACCAATGTTACGATGCTTAAAAACGGGGCATCTGAAGAACTGACAGGACAGGTCAATGTCACAGCCACGTCTTCCGGCTATGCAAAAGGAGCAAAAGTCACCGTCGCATTGCCGTCTTTTTTCTATGACAGCGACGGAAATCTCCAGGTTTATGATGAGAATGTCAATCCGGAGGATGTAAAGCTTGGAATGCAGGCCAACGTCATAGAGGCGGACAGCTGGCAGACAGTGGAGGGAAAGGCATTTGACCAGGACACAGTTTATAAAGGCAAGATCGTATTTGTAGCAAGCAATGACCTGAAGGCCGGGGAATCTCTGACCTTCCGTATTAAGGTGAAGTTTTTCGGAGATGTGCCTGAGAAAACACAGGGAAAGATTACCGGAAGCTCATCTTACCAGGAGTACTACGATAAGAACGGCAATAAGATCGCGGACGAATGGAAATCTCCCGGGGTAGATGAAAATGCAATTAAAGTGTTTGTAAACACGAATCTTTCATGGGAGACGGTGTTTGAAGACTCCCCTGCCATTCCGGTATGGAAAGAGTATAATTATGCCGATCACTATGTTACAGTTAAAAACACCTCAGAGTCAGAGGATAAGGACGGTCCGAAAGATGTTTCATTTGATAAGATCAACCTGATGTTTGAGCTTCCGTTCTGCTCCTCCGAAGGCGGGGTAGACGGGATCTTTACACGGGATATCACAAAATGGATTTATAAAGACGGGCAGATCATCGAAAATACAGAGCCGAACAATCCAAATTCATGGAAGAACACGGAGTTTATCGGGAAAGAGGATAAGGGAGGTGTTCTCGTCTACGATGTCACAGATCTGACAGATGAAGAGATCAAAGATGGGAAGCTTGGAAAACCTATCCCTTATTCTTATACCGGAAACGGTCAGATTGCAGTCATTCATGAAGAAGAAATACACTCTCCAAACTACGCAAAAGAACACCCGGATAAAAACCTGCACCACCAGGCTAAGTTTCTGGTAAGGCTGCCGTTCACAAACAATATTCAGTTTAAGGGCAGCAGCACGACCAACGAACTTCAGACGAAGCTGGTATCCACGATTATTTTTGGAAAACCGGAGATTTACTGGTCTAAGACAAATACAGCTACGGCTACCTTTATGAAGCCGCAGCCGGATTACTCTGCGAAAAAAGTTTCAGAATCAGAAGCTCCGTATAATAAACACGTTTATGTAAACAGCTTATCCGAATTTTATATAGAGAGCATTACAAATAAAGGGAATATCCCGCTGTTTTCACCGAGAGTGACAGATACGGTGCCGGGTCAGTTTATGTTGGACGGACTGTTTTATGAGGTTCCGAAAAAAGATGCAGACGGCGGAATAGAAAAGTTTCTGGCGAAGGAGCATCCGTTCCAGTATGAGGTTACCAATTCCGCTACAGGAGAAAAGCAATGGATTGACTTTACCCAGAGTGTGACAGAGAAGAGTACCGATGATGAAGTGAGGTGGGGAATCTCAGGAATTAAAGGCAGGCTTCCCGGCAATGCCACGGGAAGAGTCCGTGTGAATCTGAAAGAAAAGATAGATGCCGGAACTACACTGCCAGGCAAGATCGTGATCAGCGGTTATCCCAAAAACAACGTTACGATTCAGAATAAAGCAGAAATCCAGTTTGACTACAAATACTACAAAGTTGGCGACGGTGATACGGAAGGCGAATGGATGGTCAAGGAGCAGGAGCCGTACAAGATCCAGGCAGATATGGTACTGACTCCTCCTGAAATCGACACTGTCGTCACAGCAGTACATACAGAAAAGAAAGAAGGGGAAAGCCAGGCAGCAGTGACCGAAGGCGGTAGCAGCCGGTCACCGTATCATCAGACAGTATACGGAAAATACAACCGCCAGGGCATGGACGGGTATATTCTGAGGGCAGGAACCCAGTCAAAAGGGCCGATCGCGCCCGGATATCTTCAGCTGGATGTACCGGGAGCTGCCAATGACAGAGGATATGTGACAGAAAATATCCTGCTGAAAAAGGATCTTCTGGATGCCATGATCAATGTCTCTGTGGGAACGAGCGAAGAAGATCAGCAATATCCGTCCGGAAATCTCATTCTTAAAGATGTGAATAACCAGACAAAGAAAATCTCTTTGAAGACGCTCGTTCAGGGCTACGCAGACGGCGACGGAAATGTGGTGATTGAACGCAGTCTGTGGAAGGGCGATTTAGATAACCTTAAAAGTGTAAGGATTGAATACGACTATTTTGCCGGAGACCAGAAAATTGTAAACGGAGATGAACTGGCTGCGGAGACCTATCTGAAGGTTATGGGAACGTTAAAGGATTATGGTTCCCTTACCGCCACCGGTACAGTTTCCACAAACTATCCGGGGACATCCACGAGCTCTGTGACAAAGACAGGGACAGGGACGATCACGATTGAAGGGGTGAATCCGGCCATCACAGGAAATGTCTACAATGAGCCGGATCATCCGCAGGCATCCAATCTGACATCCATTACGGTGCCATATAATGAAGACAGTGCTAAGGCTGTGTTCCATATAGGTAATAAGTCACACTCAGAAATGAACCCCGGGGAATTTCTGATGACGTTGCCGACAAATGTGGTCGATGAAAAGACGGTGGGATTCCTGGCAGATGAGATCACCATCAAAGATTTGAAAAAATTCGGAAAGATTTCAAAAATAGAATTTTATGATATTTCCAACAACACTTATGCAGGAAACTCCAAGGAGCCGGATTTTGTTCTCCCGGCGGATCAGATCCCGGCAGAAAAAGACGGATTGATTACGATTCCTGAGAGTTTGTGGAAAAGTTCTATGGCAAACGGACTGAAATATGTAAGGATTATATTTGAGCCGTTTAACGGAATGGAAACTGCGGAGAAACTGGACATCACCGTAGGCGGAACCGCAGACTTTTACGGCGCGGCTTCTTTCAGGGGTGAATGGGCATGCAAAGATGCGCTGAACATGAACAAACCTGCTCAGACAGCGGGCATGACAATGAATGTCAATAATCCGAAGCCTGAAGTGAATGCACATTTAAATCCATACTATGATAAGACAGAGATCAATACAGAAAACAACGGCAGTATGGTGGACGGCAATGTGATGGGGCTTGCGGTTCCTTATGAAAAGGAAGCTTCCTTTTCCTTCTGGTTTGGAAACAGTGCGGCAAATGATGCACATGATTTCCATACGGTGATCGATTTTACGGAATTAAATTCCGCCAACCAGCTTTCTGCCGAGACAGGAAAAGGTTTTTATGCAAAGTCTGTACTGATCAGGAAAGAGCTTCTGGATATTGCCGATGTCAAAGAAATTACAGTGACAGGTTCCGAAGGCAGCTTAACTCTTGTCTATGACAAGGATGCCAAAACATTCAAAGAAAAGGGCCAGCCTTCCAAGACCTATACTTTAGAAGGAGAGGGCTGGAAACTTCCGAAAAGCAGCGTTAAGGATCTGGGAATTCTTAGCGGGATCGAGGTGACCGGAGGGACAATGAAAGGCGGGAAGGTGCCGAAAGCGTCACAGTCCATCGAAGTAACCGGATTTTCCGACATTGAAATGCGCAAGGTTAATCAGGCGGCTGCAAAAATTACGAGCAAACTCTATACCACCGACAGGTCCTTTGAACTTACGAATCAGGATGCGGCAAGGCTGATGATCAGCCCGATGTATTTTGATACGGTCGTAGACGCACAATTTGTAACGCCGGATAATAAAACAACCAGATATAATAATGGTGCAGAGCCTTCCGAGCATTACCGTTCAAGCTATGGATACAGTGATGATACGAATCTTGAGATCGGCTATAAAGCGGTCGGCAGTATCGGAGTCGATTTCCGACAGTACCTGCAGGATTACAGCAGCGGGCCCCCGGAAAGACACAATAATCAGGAGCAGTATAATGATTCTGCATACAGCAGATATCAGATAAAGAATTATGCCTACAATACACCGGCAGATCTGAAGATGACAGTGAATCTTCCGTCTGAGGGCTTTGAGACATACTATCTGAAAGTGGATCCGAGAGTAAAGGACTATGTAAAAGAGATTAAATTATACCGTGCTGATGGATCTTCCTATACGATCGATGATCCGAAGGCGGTCTGGGCTGCCAATGAAAATGCCAAGAGCTGGGACGGACAGAATGGATATTGGAGAATCAATCTTCTGGACGGGGAGCCGAATTACGAGGCAGAAAAAGAAGGGAACTACTACCGTCATCCAAAAGAAGAGCCGGACGGGAAAGAGGCGGTCAAAAAAGCAGAGATTCGTTTTTCTGTTAACCAGCAGGAATACGAGGAGATCGGAGGCGTAAAAACTGCCAAATCACCGGATTACGGCACATGGTATAACCAAAGCAATGTAAATACACAAAATACCTTCGAATTTGTGGGAAGGTATTATAAACTTGGAAATTATAAGGCCTCTGCAGAGACAGAAATGACGATCGGCGGCACTGAAAAACCTGACGGAACGAAAACCGAAATAAAAACTGAAAATACAGACACTACGAAGAACAGCAGCTACCGTTCCGGCTGGTCATTTAAAAACTACTATTATACATATGACTGGTATGGAAGTTATACCGGTTCACAGGAATACACAGCAAGACATATGAGATCGGAAGTGCCGATCACTGTCTATGACGATGCAAGAATGTACTCTCTAAAAGGAGTCAACCTGCATCCCGAGACGGACAGAAAAGAGTCCTATCCATATGGTGCAACCGGATGTTACAGCATGTCTTTCTACCGGGACAAAACCGGGGCTTCCGGAAACTGGAGCGGCTATTATCCGTATATCGACAATGCGGTGCTGGAAGACACACTTCCTCCGATCACAAAAAGTGACGGGGAGTATAAAGGATTTAAGAGTACGTCTGTTCAGATCAAGAAAAAACTGCTGAACCGGACAGACGGGGATATTATGCTGACGCTTTCCGACGGAAGCACAGTAAAAAGAGCAGCAGCGGATTTCAGCGATGCAGCAGACGCAGATTATAAAGAGATCAGGGTGTTTTATGAAGGAGAGGACAACGCGGGAGAAGCTGTGGACGGAAAAGATATCGTTCTGAATTCCGGACAGTATCTTACGAAGGTTAAATTGTTTGTCAAGGACATTGCCGGTGACGGTGATTTCAGCAAGACTGAGATCGACGGAATATCCAAAGACACGGTATTTGACAACCGCACGGAACCGATGATCAACATCTACGGTGAAATACTGGCGCTGAACGGCGACGGAAATAATGCCGGAGTCAATACGGTTAACACCAAGACGTTTAAAGACTATGATCCGGTCAATACAGTAATCGAAGGAAACACAGAGACGGGTACTCTGCTGGCAAGAAGGATTCCTTTGAAGCCGGGTTATAAGCTGACTGCCAACAATACAAAAGGATGGGATTATCAGGCATCCAAACTTGATGCCGGTAAACCGGAAATGAAGCCGGAGTCTTCAGCGTTTACCATCCATCTGGAAAACGCCGGTACAGACGACGGAGGCAGCGATCCTGCCAACTCTGAATCCAGGGACGCAGATATCAGCGGTTTTGCCTTTGACCAGGCTCTTGACAGCCGGTTCCGGCTTCAGACAATTAAGATTCCGAAAAGTGTCTTTGACTCTGACAAGTGGAATGTGACTCAGTTCAAGATCAATGACGGAACCCACTCCGGTGATGATAAAGGAGTGGACGTAAAAGACAAGTTTAGGCTGGAGACAATCAATGATGAAGAATACTATGTTTTAGATGTCTCCAAACTATTCGTGGGGGACGATGCCTTAAATACATCCACCTATACAATAAGTGGTACAGAATTTACAAAATGTTATATCCAAAGTTTTACTGTAAAAATTGAGGCCAAGGAAACCGATGGAAACAAGAATGAAAAATTCCTGAGACCGGGCCAGGCATTAGAGGATATTATCTACGACGGAATCTTTGTGGACCGGACAAAAGAAGATTTGGAAAAGGATGAGTGGAACGAGAATTCTGTGCCTACCATAGGAGGAAGCGGTACACATGATTATTTCTACACTTATTACATCCGAAACAGCATTCAGAATTTTAAGGCAGAATCAGCTACATTCGGTTATCAGCAGAGTACGATAACTGCCGCTCCCCATGCCGATCAAACAGTTTATAACAGAGTTTCCCATGTGGAAATGAAACAGAAGCGGGAGGATGAAGAGACGAAATCTCCTGCGTATGATGAAAAAGACGGAATAAAACTGGAGGTAGATAAGGATCATATCATTCCAGGCGACAGAATTGAATATCAGGTGACGGTTTCCAACAAATCCGAAAAGGAGTCTGACGGTTCTGAGACGAATACGCCGTTTAAAAATCCGGCGGTTCGGGTGACGGCACCTGTAGGAATGAAGATCGTGGGATGGAAGTATGCGAAAAAGACAGATTCGGGCATTGGAGATCTGAAGGGTGAATTTGTAGACAACAGCAGTTCTGTATCAACGAGGACACCTGTGGTAAATGGTGCACTGGAGGCACCGGAATCAAAAAATACATACCGGAATCTGGTGATTACAACCGATACAGATCATGGAGACCAGTATCTGAAACTGAACAAAGACTATACTGTGACTGTTGTTCTGGAGGCGAAGGATGAATTTTCCGGAGCATTTGAAGGAAAAACAGTGAATACAAGCGTCTATGCGGGAGGCGGTCAGAGAAATCACTATTACCCATATTATTTCGGAAACAGAGACACGAATCCGACCTATTCTTACTCCTCATGGTGCAGCGATGCGTTTGGAAGCGCCAGTTTCATTAAACGCTGTGTGGAAAACAGCTCTGCCGTCGATCTGGCACTGAATAATACACCTGTGCCGACAGGAGAGCTTACAAGTTCTGTTTCTTATATGGATGCGGGAACACCTGCAATGAAGTTTTCCAATCCATCTTCTGTGGAAGGGGGAACGGCATGGGTCAATGATTTGATGGATGTAGATCTGACGGTTTCCGACATTAAAAACAATACGATGCATGATCTTAAGGAAACAGGAATTGAAATTGACCTCTCCAACCAGACAGTAAAAAATGAACAGAATTTCTACCTCAGAAAATGGCCGGAGGCAAAATATACGGTTGCGGGAACAGAACATCAGGCTGTCTTTTACTATAAAGAAGACGGGGACACACACTGGAAAGCCATGGATGCGTCCTTCCGGTCTGATGACAGCAACCTGAAAAAAGTAAAGCAGATCAAATGGGTCTACGAGGATGTTCCTGCCAAAGATGGTACAAATATTTATAAAATGCCGGATGTCATTCTTCATGGAACGGCGAACTACGTGGATGAAAACGGAGCATCTTCTGTCAACCAAAATTACAGTACAATGAATGGTATTCTGGATATTGACTATGGCCATGAACACTATAAAGTGTCAGATGATGACAAGATGGAAGCCCATCTGCTGGCAGATACAAAGAATACATTTACCGTATACCGGCTGCTGCCGAATATGCTGGCAGACGTCCAGGCGTTTGACAAAGAAGAAGACGCAAAGAGCGCCTATGCTGAAAATAACAGCAAAAACAAAGCAGTGTACCGACCGAATGAAAGTTTTTGGTATAAATTGACTGCCTGGAACAAGCGCACAGACGACAGTGCCAGAAGAGGGGCCCTTGATCATCCGGTGCTCTATGACAAGATTCCGGAATATGTAGATGCACCAAATCCGGATGATGTTGAAATCATATGGTATGACAAGGACGGACATGCGAAGGATTCTTCAGCTTACCAAAAACCAGCAGTCACGGTGACTGACATGAAAGATTTTGATATCGGAGGAAGTCAGGAATTTGAAAAAGTGACTTCAGGCACAGACAGGAAGCCGACAGATACAGCGAACAATCCTGCAGAGGAAATTAACTTTAAGATCTACAAATACGACTTCGGTGATCAGGAGCTGTCCAGAGGCGAACGGATCGAGATCGTCTATAAGACCAAGGCGAGAAAAGAAGACCTGCCGATGGCATCATGGAAGGATACAAAAGAAAACGCATACCTTCCGCGCTATGGAGAATATGCAGACGGTCCTGCGCCGAATGCAAACAATACAGCCGCAAAAGCTATGGATATGGATAATCTGATCCATGATTTCGGAGTTACCGGAACACCCGGAAAAGGCATTGATCCGGGAGAATTCCTGACGGATTCTTATGCATATATTCCGGGCCAGACGACCAGTGACGGAGGCAGATTTTTTGATTATGATATCAATTCTTCTTCCAGGCAGATGTGTTTCACAAATATGACTGTGACAGACCCGTCCAAAGAGGCCTCAGCTGTATCCTACCGCACCGGTGCCGGAGGGGGAGGCACGGACAGTGCCTATTACAGGTATCTCACATCCGGAAGGGTCGTATCCGGAACGGGCTCTGCCAATATGAATAAATGGAAGAACATCATTGGTGATGAATACCACAATATTATCTGGGCAGAACATGCACTGCATCTGCAGAAAGCGTGGATTACCGGAAGCAGTGATATGATAACGGATCAAAAATACTACGATCAGGCAGATATCAATTATTCCGGCGGTTCCGGACACAGAGATGACGTTCCAAACTACGACCAGCAGACTGCGGCATTGGAAGCTGAAGAAAACTATGTAACAAGGCTTTATGCGCTGAACTATGGAGACTGGGACACAGACGGAGCGGAGTTTACTTACGTGATGCCAAGAGGTACAAGACCAGTGCTGAAAGACGGCAGACTTGAAGTGAAGGCCGAAATGAAGGACGGTACAAAGATTACTGTTCCAGAAGAAAATATTAAGATACTTCAGCAGCCGGGAGATACGGATATCGGCGCTCTTGCGCCGAAAGAACTGGCAGACCCTGTGCATAACGGAGCATATACCGGAAAAACATATAATGCAGCAGATGCAGATTCAAAAGCATGGGTGATCCGAATTACAGTACCGGAGAAACTTACGCGGTTCTGGAACAGAGGAAGTCTGGATGCATCCAAACAGCAGCATTACCAGATGTCTGTAGAATTTAAATCCGAAGTGTTCAAAGAGAACATGAATGAAATGTGGTATGACCGTCTGTATGTGCGGCCGGTCGATATAGAATCCAAGGACAGCGAAGTTCCGAATACGATGTATCACCAGATTTATGACAAGAACGACAGCATGGATATGTCCGAGGCAAACAAAAGCGGAACTGTTCAGTGCAATGATTTGGAAACCGGTATTTGGTATTGCTCATACTGTAATACAGAAGCCTACTATAATCTGCTCTCACCGTGGCCTCTTTACCTGAAGGGAAGGAATACTTATTCTCAGGCAGTGGACAGAAAAGATATAGGATTTAACATTGAAGCTTCAGACGGAAGTACAGACTCCACCAAATATGCGGTCACCGGAACGAGGGCAAAACAGAGGAAACCTTTGGTCCGTTTCTGGGCGGAATACGGCAGGAGGGATGAAAATGACGTCCTCAGTGCTGACCAGTGGTATGCTCAGGCAGAGACAGAGGTGAAACAGCTGAATGTCCGCCTGGAAAATGAGTATATCCTGTCAGACTATCACCACGGAAACGGAAGCGGTGCCGACAGCGGAAGAAGCTATAACTACACTACGAACGGAGGAGCCAGGGGAACCCTGTTTAAACCGGTTGTGACCGTTGTGCTTCCTTATGGCGTACAGCCTGTGGATGAAGACGGTGAAGTGATTCATGCAGATTCTGATGGATCAGTTGTACAGAACTTTGACTGGGAAATGGAACAGAAAGTCTGGTCTTCCGGAGGCAGACTGGCTGCCGACACAGATCCGGACCTGCCGGCTGATTTAAAATCCAAGTTTGACACAGAGATCCGGTATATGGATGTGGATGACGACGGAACAGCGGCAAAACGGTATGTGATCCGGTTTGTTCCGAAAGCAGGAACCTCCACAGAGGATGTCAGAGTGCTCTCAGGACGGTCCAGAAACATAAAAATGAATGTAATTGCAGCAGATTACGCCGGAAACTGGCCGGATGATGCGGATAAGACAAAGGATTGGGACAGCACGAGAGTCTACCTGGGAAGCCAGCATAATCTTTTCCGATATATCACGGACGAACAGATCGGCGGCGAAAACGCAGGCTATGCGGTCGGCGTGGACACAAATCAGGGCTATTATAATCAGGACCCGCGTCTGGATGCAGTCAGCCCGGATTATACGTACAGCACGTACCGCACAGGAAAAACCATATATGACAACAAGGCGATGGCAGACAGGGCGATTGGCCGGATGACTCCTTATTTTGAAGGCGACAAGATCAGTCTTCAGGATACAGGACTGGCAGATTCCCTGCTGTTCTGGCAGACCGGAAACGGAGAAGACAAATACACAGACCTTAACTATGATGGAAAGAAAGAAACTGGGGACGGCGCGGAAGAAGCCGTGCTTCAGGATCATGGAGTCATGAATACAGCAAGCCTGTATTCGAAAAATCCGAGAATCAGTCTGACCGCAGGCATTTCCGGCAGCAGAACAGGAACATATTATTCCGCAGAGCCGGAAAATAACACTGGAAGCCCGGCAAAACTGGCTCCGATCCAGTTTGCCTATGGCGACAATCTGTGGTATCAGCTGAAAGCGGCCAATACTCCGGCTGAGAGGTCAGGGTACTGGGGACCGCTGACTGATTACGGTACAACAGGGGATATAACACATTCAGCCTTTACGGTTAATCACACGCTCCCGAAAGCACTGGTCTATGATGACAGCGGCGATCTGGAAAGTTACTATATCGAATATGTGGACCGGGACGGCATCAAACAGACCTTGAACCAGTCAGATCTGGAAAGCAGTGATCCGTCCAAAAACAAAGGCTGGAAAATACAGCTGGAAGTAAAAAAGGTGAAAGACAAGGACGGAAACTATGATCACCAGGAAATTCTGGCGAATATTATTCCGGGACAGGAAGCAGATGTTACTTCCGGGAATATCCATAAAGGAAAGCTGCCGTCAGGAGCGCTTAGATCGGGCAAAGACTTTACACTGTTTTTGAGATCCAGGATTGCAGAGCTTCCGGAACCGGAAGATATTCTGAAAGATCCGGATTACTGGCAGTATAATTCAGAGTCCAGCTACCTTGATCTTCACCGCATGGACGGAGACTTCGTGCCGGGCGGTAATTTCAAAGAGCGTCCAATCGAGACGGTCAGCTACACAAACCAGGTGAAAGACAGCCAGGAAAATGATTATGACTTCGACGGAATCTTCGATGAGCGGTACAGCATGGCAAAGGCTGCCGGAATCAGAGTGACAAAACCTTCGGTTTCTATGCGCACAGACACAAAAGACCCAAGGAGAATTTACCAAAAGGATGACATCACTCAGGATATCCGGTCTTCCGATGCACTCTATAAGACAAAAGACGTATTTACCTTACTGGTCGATGAGGCTACTGTGCATAAGGGCAACCTCAATCAGTTCATCGTCCAGTATAAGATTCCAAACCGGGCTCCGAACACTGTGAAAAACGGACCGGCAGAGCCGACTGATCCAAGGATCGCTGTCTCTGTCAAGCGGGTCCAGACAGGAAAATGGGAGATTCCGGCCGATACGAAGTGTAATGTTGATATTGGCGAACTCAGAAAACACCTGAGAGTTTATGTAGAAGTCCTGGATATTGACAGCGGAAGCTCTAACGTCACAGACGAGACCGACAAAGATATGAACTGGGTGCGCCTGAATCCGGACGGAGCAAAAATTGATGAAAACCAGGTGATCGAACTGACGGGGGCTCTCAAAAAATATTCTGAAAAAGGAGCCGTCGACGAGATGCGCTGGATCGTCACTTCCGACGATCCGGCACACTATCCGGTACCTCAGGGGTTCCGGCTGGATCTGGATGCGGATGACAGTACTGCAGACAAAGAAGATGTCTCTGCCGTAGAAAAGAAGAAAGCAGAAAACAACGGATATAAGACCGACAAGATGCATGCAGATTCCTTTACGGACAGTGTCAACAAAAATGCGCTGCAGATCGCCGTTCAGGTCGGTTTGGAAGAGCAGACAGAAATCAGTAAATTCCCGAGCTTCTTTGTGAGCGGATGGGGCAAATACAGCGATACACAGTATGCAGGGCTTACAGCCCAGGATGACCGGGCAGGAGTGGAGATTTCCTCCCAGAATCCGAGCATGGATTTGAAACAGAATCTGCTGTATCTGAAAAAACATGTGGACGCAGACAAGAATATTTCCTATGAGTGGGATAAAAACATCGCGATCAACCTGAAGAACAGTTCTAAACTGAAACAGACGGTACAGCTGATCAATGCCAGTGACGAGATGATGAACCTGCCGTCCGACGATCCGGAGAAATCCAAAGAGGACAATATGTCCAGGCCGGAACTCACGGTAGGACTTCCGTTCATTGCCAACATCGATGAAATGAAGTTTGACTATGTGCCGTATGACCAGGTGATGAGTGACAAAGACTGCCCGCTTAATCCGGATTATTCAGCAAAGAATGCCGATACACAGAACCGGTTTTACTGGACGTGGCGCATCATAAATGCAGAGGATGAGACATTGGCGCCGCATATGGAAGAGCTGAAGCTGAAAGAGGGATCACCGGTATTTTACCGGAAAGCGGTTGATACGAGCAGAGACCGGAACCTGGTGACCTGGAGGTTTGACAACGATTTAGCGCCGGGAGATAAGATTGTCATCGACTACACATACGAGATTCGGGAGCCAAACATCGGAGTACCTTTGGAAGATATGACCACAAAAGTATACGGAACGAAAGACGGTTCCTTCCGGTTCTTCATCACAGATGACGAGGACGAGGAACAGGCTTCTCTGAGAGTCGATGTCTCAGATGTCAACGATGACAGCAATAAGACCGATAAGAATCTGGCAATTTCAAGCAATAATATTGCATTTGAGGCATTCAGCACACTGACCAGAGGCAAGAAGGTCGTCACAGATGTGGATGACTCTTACCTGCTGAACACCAAGCCGCTGCCGGTACAGGAGGGAGGAAATTATACATTCTCAGATATCCTGACCAATACCGATACAACATCCAACTACTCCGTTCCAATTTTCTTTGATGTGCTGCCGTATGACGGTGACAAGGCCATTACAGGAAGCAAAAACGCCGACGGTTCCTATACATCTCTGACCCGTGAGTCCAAGTGGAACGGCTGGATCGATTTAGACAGCTTCAGGATTGAAAAAGCGGATACGGGAGGAACCCACACGCTGGATGCAGGAAAGTATGATGTGTATGTGGGACCGGTGAAGAAGAATGCCGACGGAAGCTACGCTCTGTATGACATGAAGGATATGCCGGATGTAAACGAGAGAAGTACAAAAGAATACTATCAGGCCATTGCCGATGACGAGACGAAGTTAAATCAGCATTTTGTAAAGGCAGAAGATCTGATAAGTGCAAATCCTGACAACATAGAAGAAATCCGCAAGGGCGTCAGAATGTTTATGGTGCGGTTTAAAGATCCGACTGCGGACTTTGGCCCTGCTACCAGCTATGTTTTGAAATATGACATGGAAGCTCCTCTGAACCTTCCGTTTATGAAGGGTTCCGCGGATGCAGCTAAAAATGGAAACGACAGCGATCCGTTTGTAGGCTGGAATACCTTCGCCTTCTGGGCAAAACGGGATGCTCCGGTTGACTCCGCAAGATCAGGAGTCGTGCTCCAGGCACCAACAGGCCGCGGATATGTGGGTGATTACGTGTGGAATGACTTAAACGGCAACGGAAAGCAGGATGAGGCCGAGTACAAAGAGGCCAAAAACGGAAGAATGCTTCCAAGCAAATGGACCACAGATCTGGATGGAGACGGAAAGGCCGACGATCCGGGAATCAACGGAGTCAAAGTCGAACTCCTGACGGAGAGTGGAAATCCGTGCAATGTAGACGGCGAGGCCGTGATTAATAAAAATGGCCAGGATTACGTCATGGATGAGACGACAGGAGATGTGAAGCTGGATGAATACAACGGAACTGTGACGACAAAGAAGAAGCCTTATTCCACTGTAACCAGAAGCGATTACTGGGGCAACCAGGGCTATTACATTATTGCAAATCTGAAGCCGGGCAAATACCGCCTGAGATTTACAATGCCGAACAAATATGACGACTATCAGCTCTCCACGCCGATTACCAAGACTAACACGAAGGTTTCTATCGGACATAAAGGAGATAATGGTCTGACTGCGGAGACTTATACTACCGACAGCTTTGGCGTAAAGGCTATTGACCTGTCTTCCGAGGCGGCTGTAAAGGCCTATGACAAACAGGCTGTGGATGCGGATATCGGAGTCACGAAGCCGGTACGCTACAAAGGTATCGTTTGGAAAGACCTGATCGATGATGACGGACAGAATCATGAAGATACAGACTTCAACGGAAAGATCGATCCGGGCGAAAAGCTTCTGGAAGGAGTAAAGGTCACTGCTTATGAGAAGGGTAATCATTCCCCAGCCGTGGGAATGGACGGAAAACCTCTGGAAGTAATGACAGACGCAGACGGTGTGTATCGTTTTGACATGCTCTGGCCGAACAGGGAATACTACTTTACCGTGGAAGATCTGAGCATAGACGGACAGTTAATGAAGACATCGCCGGTGCGGCTCACAAAGAATCCGCTGAAATACAGCAATGACAATGATGGAACGATGATCGTTTCCGGAAATAAAAACATTGCCAAAACTGAGAATTTTAAAGCGGTTATTCCGACCGATGAAAACACCGGCCGGCCGGTATACGACAATGACGGCAAACAATATGCGGTCTGCGACGGAATCAATTTTGGCCTGGTGCTGGCAAAAGCAGGATACATCGGTGATTATGTCTGGGATGACAAGAACAGAAACGGTATTCAGGACGAAACAGAGAAACCGCTGAAAGACATCAAAGTAAAACTGGAAGCTTATTATTATGATTCTGATCAGGACAAATGGATCAGGATTGAGAAATATGACAAGGAGACGATATCATCTGAGGAAGGCGCATATTTCTTCTCCAATCTTCCGGTGACTGCGGCAGTCTCTTTCGACGGGGGACCGGACATTGATTATCTGATGGGTTACCGTTTAAGCGTTCCGGAGATGAAAGAAGGGTATATTTATACAAAAGCAGCCCAGGGAAAGGATAAGACGAAAGACAGTAATCTCTATTCCGACGGACGCGTAAAAGACGCTAAGATTCCGTATATCATTCTGGCAGAGGAGATTAAGAAAGAGGACATCACAGAGGCCAACAAGAATACGGTGATCTCTTACCAGAATAAGTACTATGACACATTAAATGCGGTCTTTGACAGAGACTATGACATCGGACTCCTTCCCTATGACAAGGGAGAAATCGAGGGGCTCATATGGGACGACACGGATGATAAAGACGGCCTCCAGTCAAAGAACAAAAAAGCCGTCAAGGGAAGGACTGTATGGCTGGAAAAGAAGGTAGTGCCAGAAGAGGAGCCCGTTCCGGAAGAACCGGAAGAGGAAAATAAGGAGGAGACAGACGATCATACTCCTGCCACGGCAAAGAGCAGAAAGAAAGGAAGGGATGGAACGATCCGGACCGGAACCGGAAGCTATCAGGAGCCGGTAATGCCGGAAGATGACACTTATGAGACGATAGCTTCTGTAAAAACTGACAGCAGCGGTGTCTTTAAGTTCAAAGATCTGGATGTTTATAACAAAGAACTCAAAGTTCCGGAAAAATACCGGATACGCACAAAGAAAAATAACGACGAGGATCTGACCCTTTTAAAGGTTGGAAACGGAAAGAATGCAGAGATCGACAGTGATTTTGGTCTCTTTGACGAAGATGACCGGCTGCATGCTATCTCAAACAGTTTCCTTCTGGTCAATACGCTGGAGTCAGAAGATGCCTACGGAAATCTCTATGATTATGTGACTGCACGGGACGAAAAGACGGTGGACTGCGGTATCATTAAATATGAAAACCGCGTAAACCTTGGAGATAAGGTGTGGAATGACGAGAACCAAAACGGCATTCAGGACGAAGGCGAGAGGGGCATTAAAAATGTTAAGATGAATCTTTACCGCTATGATGCAGAAGGTGATACATGGCAGACGGTGAAAGATCTCCGCGGAACGAGCAGTATCAAGACCGATAAGAATGGACATTATAAGTTTACTGTTCCGGTGACGGACCTGAATCCGGAATCCAAAGATTATCTTAAACCTTACCGTTATAAAGTGGAAGCTGAGACACCTTATGAGGCCTTTCTCACAAAACGAACTGCAGGAAACGACAAGGAGACCGACAGCGACGGCTGGTACGTGGACGAAAACGGACAGCCTTCTGAAGAAGAGACGATCACGGGAATTGCCGGGGCAAAAGAATTCGAGTTTGTGAGCACAAGAATGCTGAAGCTGAATGCAGAAGAGGCTGAGAAACAGGGGTTTGAGGAAGATGCAGACAGAATGATGGAAGTGGCTGATCTGAATACGGTAAAAGATGATGAGAGCATTGACTTCGGATTCTTCTATAAACAGGAGGAAGTGCCTTATTATAAGGAAAACAAGAAAACTCCGAAGCAGGAACCAAGACAAAAGAGACAGCCGAGACGTCCGCTTCGCGTACTGAGGACCGGGGATGACAGGAATCTTTTCATATTTATTATACTGATCGCATCATCTGCCGGGGCAGCAGCTGTCCTGTACAGAAAGAAACGGAAGGACGAAGAAGCATAAGAAAAAACATCCATCATAAGCGATTTTAAGTTTGTGGTGGATGTTTTTCTCAATGACAAAGACAACAGGAGGGAGAACGTTGGAAAAGGCAAAAGACTTTTTACAGAAAAAGAGAAATCGAGTGGCCGTGGCCTTTGCCGCCGCGGTGATCCTGGGGATTGCCGTATATTTTATGACGAACAGTGGAGAAGATTCCGCAGAGGTGCTTTACAAAGCGGAAAAGGAACTTGCGGGACAAAAAAGAGAGGAAACTGCAGTAGGTATCCAGAACTACCAGGGAGGCCTTCATCCGGCGTTTGCAGAATATTCAGGAGAGAAGACCCTTTCCGATCTTTTGTTTTCTCCTCTGATCAGGATTAAGCAGGACGGCTCAATAGATTATATCCTGGCAGAAGACATCGATGTTTCTTCGAAAGGGAAAACATATACAGTCAGATTAAAGGACGGACTGAAATACAGTGACGGATCAAAACTTGCCGCCGCCGATGTGAAAAAAGATCTTTTGCTGCTTGGAGACGGGAGATCTTCCTTTGGTTTCCGTGACTGTTTTGCAAGGCTCAAAGGCTATGATTCAAATAAACTGACCCAGTCAGAGGATATGGAAGGGATTGAAGTCAAGGATGATACAACGCTTGTATTTCATTTTACCGAGCCGGACCCGGCCAATATGTATCTGTTTACGGGAGGAATCGGCAGAACGGCCAACAGGGCAAAAAACAAGTACTTATATACCGGCGCATTTATGCTGAAGGGACAGCCGGCCAACCTTCCGATGACTCTGGAAGCCAACCCGAATTATTATGACGGGAAAGTCAAGGAGAAAAATATTCTTGTCAAAAATATAAACAGCAATAATATCGAGGCAATGCTCACGAAGGGAAATGTGGATATCACACAGTTCCAGGCCAACAAAAGCCTGATCTCCCGCCTTAAGAAATCCGGGGTGATTACCCTGTATCACGGAAGCAGTGATGTACAGGCAGTTTTGGATTTTAAATCGGACAGCAAATCGGCAGTAAACAAAAAAGAAGTGCGGCAGGCAGTCTGCTATGCTTTTCAGAAAGAGAGATTTGTGACAGACTCTCTGGGAGACAGCGGGCAGGCAGCTTTTTCTAATTTTAAGGAAGGAAGCTTTATGGCCGGAGCGGAAAAGGAAATGTATCCTTACTCTAAGGAAAAGGCAGAGGAATGTCTGAAAAATGCGGGGTATGAGAAGAATAAAAAGGGGATCTTTGAAAAAGGCGGAAAGGAGTTGTCTCTCACTCTGAAAGCGGACGGCATCCTGTATGCGGATTTATTTGTACAGCAGTTTACCAAAGATATGAAAGCGGCAGGCATCATTGTCAAGACGACGGATTCCGGAAACTATGACCTCTATTACCGCAATGCAGCCATACCTTCTCTGACCTCAGTGGGAGCGTTTCTGGACGAAAGAAACTTTCAGGATGAGAAACTTGTAAGTCTGAATGCCCGGCTTAAAAAGGCGGAAGATTTAAAAGAAGCAGGGAAAGTGTGTAAAGAGATCGATGAAAAAATTCTCAATGAGAGTCTTACAATGCCGGTATATACAGAAAGAAAGTTTGCTGCTGTGGGAAATGGCAGTCATAAGATAGAAGTGAAGGATATTGACCGGCCCTTCAGTGAACTGTTAAAATAACAGGAAGAGCAGAACCAGAGGGGGCAGCATAGGATACTGCCTCCTTTTTCTCTGTTTCACAGAGGGAAAGTTTTACATAACGAACTTTCTCTTGAAAAAGGCATAGACTAAAGGAAAGAAGTGAATACAAAAGTTGACTTTTCCCATAGAAAAATGTACGATTAATTTCGGATGTCTTATATTGACAAGGTTTAAAATGGAGTTTATACTATTTCATATAATACATACCAAAAAAGTATGAAATATAGAAGGGACAAAAAATGGATTGGTTATTTATAGAACGAAATATACCTCTCTATATAGAGGCAATGAAACTAACGCTGGGAATCGGAGCCCTGGGCGTCGTGCTGTCAGTGGTGATCGGATTCTTATGTTCTATGGTCCGTTATTATAGAGTTCCTGTGCTGAACAGGATTGTAGGAATTTATATAGAGCTTTCCAGAAATACGCCTCTGCTGATCCAGCTGTTTTTTCTGTACTATGGACTGCCCAAGATCGGAATTAAATTAAATGCGTTTGTTATCGCTGTGATCGGACTGACGTTTCTCGGTGCCAGCTATATGTCAGAAGCTTTCCGCGGAGGGCTGGAGGCAGTCAATAAGATCCAGGAAGAATCCGGTCTGAGCATCGGGCTCACAAAGCCTCAGCTGATGCGTTATATTATACTGCCGCAGGCTTTGGCTATTGCCATGCCGTCGGTGGGGGCCAATGTGATCTTTCTTCTGAAGGAGACCTCGGTGTTCAGTGCGATTGCTCTTGCGGACCTGATGTTTGTAGCCAAAGACTTGATTGGCATGTATTATAAAACAAATGAAGCGCTGTTTATGCTCGTTGTGGCATATTTAATTATTTTGCTTCCAATTTCGGTTATTTTCAGTGTCTTAGAAAGGAAGGCTCGGTATGCTGGCTTCGGGAATTAATATTTTATTTGAAGGACAAAATATGGCACGGCTCATGTCCGGTTTGGCTGTGACCATTAAGATTGCCCTGGTGGCCGTCGTGCTTTCATTGATATTCGGGGTGATATTCGGGATCATCATGACCTCAAAGAATCTAATCGTCAAGGCGGTCTGCCGGCTTTATCTGGAGGCTATCCGCATTATTCCGATTCTGGTGTGGCTGTTCTTATTTTACTTCGGACTTACAAGGGCTATGGGCATCCATCTGGAAGGTGAGTTTATTTCTATTGTAGTGTTCACCATGTGGGGAACTGCGGAGATGGGAGACATTGTGCGGGGAGCCGTGACTTCCATGCCGAGGCATCAGACGGAGAGCGGCCTGTCCCTGGGACTCACGAAGCTGCAGATCTACCGCTACATTTTAGTTCCGCAGACTGTAAGAAGAGTCCTTCCCGGTGCGATTAATCTTGCCACAAGGATGGTAAAAACGACATCGCTTGTCGTGATCATCGGTGTGGTGGAGGTGCTGAAAGTCGGACAGCAGATTATTGAGGGAGGTATTTTAAATACTCCTGCGGCACCGCTCTGGGTCTATGGATTTATATTTTTCTTATACTTCATCCTCTGCTATCCGATTTCCATCGTGGCTAAGAGGCTGGAAGCAAAATGGCAAAGTTAGGAGTTAGCAAATGGGAAATGAGTTATTGAAGATCAGTCATCTGAAAAAAGCATTTGGGGAGACAGAGGTATTAAAAGATATCTCTTTTGATATAAATAAGGGAGAGGTAGTTGTTATTCTGGGGCCTTCCGGATGCGGAAAGAGTACACTGCTTCGCTGTATCAACGGACTGGAAGAATTTCAGGGCGGAGAGATCAGCCTGGACGGGCAGAGCCTTTCGGACGGGAAAGTGCCGTGGCATCTGATCCGCCAGAAGATCGGCATGGTATTTCAAAGTTATGATCTTTTTCCCCACATGACCATTCTGGACAATATCCTTCTCGGTCCTACGAAAGCACAGAAAAGAGACCCGAAAGAGGTAAAAGAGATGGCGGTTGCCCTGCTCAAGAGAGTCGGACTGGAAGAGAAGAAGGATGCCTACCCGAGACAGCTGTCCGGCGGGCAGAAGCAGAGAGTGGCAATCGTCAGATCTCTCTGTATGAATCCGGAGATCATGCTGTTTGACGAGGTGACAGCAGCGTTAGATCCGGAGATGGTAAGGGAAGTCCTCGACGTTATGCTGGAACTGGCAAAACAGGGGATGACCATGGCGATCGTGACCCATGAGATGCAGTTTGCGAAGGCTGTGGCTGACCGGGTGATCTTCATTGACGAGGGACGCATTGTGGAGGAAAATACTCCGAAAGAGTTCTTTGAACATCCGCAGACAGAACGGGCAAAGAAGTTTTTAAACATGTTTAATTTTGAGGAGATGAAAAAAGATGAAGAAATTTAGCAGAATCTTAGTAGTACTGGCAGTTCTCAGCATGGCTATAGGGCTGATGACGGGCTGCGGAAACAAAAAATCAGAAAAAAGTGATAATCAGTCTTCTGTAGAACAGATCAAGAAGAACGGTAAGATCAAGGTCGGTGTATTCAGTGATAAACCTCCGTTCGGATATGTAGATAAAAACGGAAAGAATCAGGGATACGATGTTGTACTTGCCCACCGTCTCGCAAAAGATCTGCTTGGAGATGAAAACAAGGTGGAATTTGTGCTGGTAGAAGCGGCGAGCCGCGTGGAATTCTTACAGAGCAATAAGGTAGATGTGATCCTTGCCAACTTTACGGTCACTGACGAGAGAAAGGAAGTCGTGGATTATGCACTTCCATATATGAAAGTTTCTCTCGGTGTGGTTTCTCCGAACGGAAAAGTTATTACCGATGTAAAACAGTTAAAAGGAAAGAAGCTGATCGTTAATAAGGGAACGACTGCTGAAACTTATTTCACACAGAAGTATCCGGATATTGAACTTTTAAAATATGATCAGAACACAGAAGCTTTCAATGCATTGAAGGACGGCAGAGGAGCTGCTCTGGCACATGACAATACACTGGTATATGCATGGGCAAGGGAGAACAAAGGGTTTACCACTGGGATCAAATCTCTCGGTGAGCATGACTTTATCGCACCGGCTGTCAAAAAGGGAAATGATGACCTGAAAGGCTGGATCGATGATGAGATCACCAAGCTTACAAAGGAAGGATTCTTTGAGAAGGATTATAAGAAGACTCTGCTTCCTGTATATGGAAAGACGGTTGAAGCCGATACGGTGATCATGAACGAAAAAGAATTAAAAGAATATAAGTAAGACAAAAACCGATCAGGGAACTCCAGGGAGTATACCGATCGGTTTTTTTGTATAGCAGCGACAGACTTGAATTGCAGATGTAAAATATTGACAAACAAGTGTTGGAAGGTTATAATAAAATAAAAAACAAGGAGGATGTCATGCTAAAGTTAGAGATCAAATTGGACGAATCCAAAATTAAGTCGGAACATAAATATGATGCAAACAGTATATATCGAACACTGGAGAAAAGTTTTTTAAAACATGATATACCCATGATTCAAGAGTGCGATGGTACACTAGTTTTTCGTGGCAAAGGCCATCCGAGCGACTATGGTGCTTTTGGAGGAATCATCCCTCAGCTGAAAGAAAAAGATTGGTTTATGGATTATGTAATAAAATGGATGTGGTATAACAGTGATGATGGTGCGGATGAAGAAGACTATTCGGTGGAGGATGTACTGTATTTTTATACAAAAAGGGATAGTGTTGCATAATGCCATCTGGAGAAAAGAAATATTATAAAGCAATTTATATTGACCTTAAAATGAAAGCTTTAGAGAAACATTTCTCCGCAAAAAATCCACAAAAAGCCTACCAAAAAATTCTGATGGAGGTATTTGCGGAAGAGGCGATGGAACTAAAGGTTACTCAATAAATTTCAAAAAACCAGTTGACGTTTTCGGCACCGTATGATATATTACTACAAGTATCACTGCCGAAGACAGCAGGCGCCGTATGGCGTAACGTAGAACGGCCTGCCGAGGATGATGATTAGTATTGAGCTAATTGTGCCCTTTGTCTTTGCGGACAAAGGGCTTTTCTTATTCTTATAGAAAATTCTGCGGAATTTGGATCCAAGCGGCGGTACACTAAAATAAATCAAGGAGGTGCACCATTCATTATGGCAAAAGTAGAATTAAAACAACCTATCGTTAACGAAATCAAAGAATTGCTTACAGATGCTCAGTCAGCAGTTTTAGTTTCTTACCGTGGTATCTCTGTAGAAGAAGATACAGCAATGCGTAAGGAATTAAGAGAAGCAGGTGTAGAGTACAAGGTATACAAAAATACAATGATTCGTTTTGCGGTAAAAGATACGGAATTTGAACCGTTGTCTGCTGACCTTACCGGACCGACTGCGATCGCTGTTTCCAAAACAGACGCAACTGCACCGGCAAGGATCTTAGCAAAATACGCAAAGAACATTGAAGTATTCAGCCTGAAATCTGCGGTTGTAGAAGGAACTTTCTACGACAAAGACGGCGTACAGGTTATCGCAAGCATTCCGTCAAGAGACGAATTACTTGCAAAATTCCTCGGAAGCATTCAATCTCCGATTACCAACTTTGCTCGTGTTATTAAACAGATCGCAGAGAAAGACGGAGAAGCTCCGGCGGAAGAAGCAACAGAAGCTGCTGAATAATCGGCGGTTTACATTAAATTAATTATTAGGAGGAAATAAAAATGACAACTCAGGAAATTATTGAAGTTATTAAAGGTTTATCAGTATTAGAATTAAATGATTTAGTAAAAGCATGCGAAGAAGAATTCGGTGTATCTGCAGCAGCAGGTGTTGTTGTAGCAGCAGGCGGAGCAGCAGACGGTGCAGCAGCTGAAGAAAAAGATGAGTTCGACGTAGAGCTTACAGAGATCGGCGGAGCTAAGGTTAAAGTTATCAAAGTCGTTCGTGAAGTAACTGGCTTAGGCTTAAAGGAAGCAAAAGAATTAGTTGACGGAGCTCCTAAAGTGATCAAAGAAGCTGCATCTAAAGCAGAAGCAGAAGACATCAAAGCTAAGTTAGAAGGCGAAGGAGCAAAAGTAACTTTAAAATAGTTCTTTGTTTCATATCTAATGTAAGAAAACTTCATGAAAGAATCGGCTGGCCATGCCAGTCCGATTCTTTTTGCGTCTATTGAAATTTGTGCTTGACACGGCATAGACACTGTGGTATTATTAGGCGATGCTTTAATATGGGATTGTATGCCCATAGCCGAGCCTTTTTTTCGTTATATAAATTGTGAGAGATTCGCACAATCAGAAGTAGTATATAAACCATGTAGAAATCAAGAGGTGAACACGTCCATGGAAAAAAACAGAATTCAACCAATGAAATCGGGTACGAGCATAAGGATGAGTTATGCGAGACAAGATGACGTCTTGGAAGTACCGAACCTTATTGAAATTCAAAAGGACTCTTACAACTGGTTCTTGGGGGAAGGACTCAAAGAGGTATTTGAGGATATTTCTCCAATTGGGGATTACAGCGATCAGCTTAGCCTGGAATTCATCGATTTTAAGCTGTGCAGGGATGATATCAAGTATTCCATCGAAGAGTGTAAGGAGAGGGATGCCACATATGCCGCTCCGATGAAGGTGAAAGTAAGACTTCATAATAAGGAAACGGATGAAATCAAACAGCACGACATTTTCATGGGCGACCTACCTTTGATGACAGATACGGGGACATTTGTGATCAACGGAGCGGAACGTGTTATTGTCAGTCAGCTGGTGCGTTCTCCTGGTATCTACTATGGAATTGCCCATGATAAAATTGGTAAAAAATTGTACTCTGCGACCGTGATCCCAAACCGCGGTGCATGGCTTGAGTACGAGACAGACTCCAATGACATTTTCAATGTGCGTGTGGACCGTACAAGGAAAGTGCCGATTACCGTATTGATCCGTGCTCTCGGAATCGGAACCAATGCGGAGATCAAAGAATTATTCGGAGAAGAGCCGAAGATTCTTGCAAGTATGGAGAAAGATCCGTCTGATAACTATGAGGACGGTTTATTAGAGTTATACAAAAAGATCCGTCCGGGTGAGCCTCTGTCCGTGGACAGCGCGGAGAGCCTGATCAACAGCATGTTCTTTGACCCGAGACGCTATGATCTGGCAAAAGTCGGACGCTACAAGTTCAATAAAAAGCTGGCATTCAGAAACCGCATTACCGGCCATATGCTTGCAGAGGACGTGATTGATACTTCCACGGGAGAGATCCTGGCGGAAGCAGGAACCGAAGTTACACTGGAACTGGCAGATAAGATCCAGAATGCTGCGGTTCAGAGTGTGCTGATCCAGACTGAATTCGGCAATACAAAAGTATTATCTAATATGACCGTAAACCTGGCCGAATATGTAGATTTTGATCCGGAAGAACTTGGCATCCATGAGAATGTATTTTACCCTGTGCTGGAAAAGATTCTGGCAGAAGGTTTAAGCGGTGATGAATTAAAAGCGGCAGTGAAAAAGAACATTCACGACCTGATTCCGAAACACATTACAAAGGAAGATATTTTAGCGTCTATTAACTATAATATGCATCTGGAATATAATATCGGAAACCATGATGATATTGACCATTTAGGTAACCGCCGTATCAGAGCGGTGGGAGAATTGTTACAGAATCAGTACCGGATTGGTCTTTCCAGACTGGAAAGAGTTGTCCGCGAGAGAATGACGACTCAGGATATCGAGACGATCACACCACAGTCTCTGATCAATATTAAGCCGGTGACCGCAGCAGTGAAGGAATTCTTCGGAAGTTCCCAGCTTTCTCAGTTCATGGATCACAACAATCCGCTGTCTGAGCTGACACACAAGCGCCGTCTGTCTGCATTGGGACCTGGAGGATTGTCCAGAGACCGTGCGGGATTCGAGGTGCGTGACGTACACTACTCTCATTATGGAAGAATGTGTCCGATCGAGACCCCGGAAGGTCCGAACATCGGTCTGATCAACTCTCTGGCGACTTATGCAAGGATCAACGAGTATGGATTCATCGAAGCTCCGTACCGTGTATTGGATAAGACAGATCCTGAAAATCCAGTTGTTACGGACAATGTTGTATATCTTACCGCAGATGAAGAAGATAATTTTGTCGTAGCACAGGCGAATGAGCCTTTGGATGAGGACGGACATTTTGTTCACGCCCATGTATCCGGCCGTTTCCGCGAAGATACTTCAGAGTTTGATAAGGCAAATCTGGATCTGATGGATGTATCTCCTAAGATGGTATTCTCAGTGGCTACGTCAATGATCCCGTTCCTTGAAAATGACGATGCGAACCGTGCACTGATGGGGTCCAACATGCAGCGTCAGGCCGTTCCGCTGCTTTCCACAGAGGCACCTGTGGTGGGAACCGGTATGGAATCCAAGGCAGCCTTTGACTCCGGTGTATGTATCGTTGCGAAAAACGACGGAGTGGTGGAGAAATCTACCAGCACAAAAATCGTTGTGCGCAGAGACTCTGACGGCGGCAAAGACATTTACAATGTAATTAAATTTGCAAGGAGCAACCAGGGGAACTGTATGAACCAGCGTCCGATTGTTTTCGAGGGGGACCGTGTGAAAAAGGATGATATCCTTGCAGACGGAGCTTCCACAAAGAGCGGAGAGATGGCACTTGGTAAAAATCCTCTGATCGGATTTATGACCTGGGAAGGTTATAATTACGAGGATGCTGTCCTGCTGAGCGAGCGTCTGGTACAGGAAGATGTGTACACCTCTGTTCACATCGAAGAGTACGAGGCAGAGGCCCGTGATACGAAACTTGGACAAGAAGAGATCACAAGGGACCTGGCAGGGTTAAGTGAAGACGTATTAAAAGACCTGGATGAAAACGGTATTATCCGTATCGGAGCAGAAGTCCGTGCGGGTGACATCTTGGTCGGAAAAGTAACACCGAAGGGAGAGACAGAGCTTACAGCGGAAGAACGCCTGCTCCGTGCTATTTTCGGTGAAAAAGCCAGAGAAGTCCGCGATACCTCATTGAGAGTTCCTCACGGAGCTTACGGTGTCGTTATGGATACGAAGATCTTTACAAGAGAGAACGGAGACGAACTGCCTCCTGGAGTAAATAAAACAGTCCGTGTCTACATCGCCCAGAAGAGAAAGATCTCTGTGGGAGATAAGATGGCCGGACGTCACGGTAACAAGGGTGTTATTTCCCGTATCCTTCCGGTGGAGGATATGCCGTACCTTCCGAATGGCCGTCCTCTGGACATCGTGCTGAACCCGCTGGGTGTGCCGTCACGTATGAATATCGGGCAGGTGCTGGAGATTCATCTGTCCCTTGCGGCAAAAGTATTAGGATTTAACGTGGCAACTCCGGTATTCAACGGAGCTGATGAGGACGATATCGCTGTGACACTGGAAATGGCCAATGATTTTGCCAACACCAGCTGGGAAGATTTTGAGGCGAAATGGAAAGACCGTGTTGACGGTAATGTAATTGAATTTTTGAGAGAAAATCAGGATCACAAAAAGGATTGGGAAGGCGTGCCGATCGACAGTACCGGAAAAGTAAGACTGAGAGACGGGCGAACCGGAGAAGAGTTTGACAGCCCGGTTACGATCGGATTCATGCATTACCTGAAACTGCACCATTTGGTTGATGATAAAATCCATGCACGTTCAACAGGACCATATTCTCTGGTTACCCAGCAGCCGCTGGGAGGTAAGGCGCAGTTCGGCGGACAGCGCTTCGGAGAGATGGAAGTTTGGGCCCTGGAAGCATATGGGGCATCCTATACACTGCAGGAAATTCTGACAGTGAAATCCGATGATGTTATCGGTCGTGTGAAAACATACGAGGCTATCATCAAAGGCGACAACATTCCTGAGCCGGGTATTCCGGAATCCTTCAAGGTACTGCTGAAAGAATTCCAGTCTCTGGCATTAGATGTTAAGGTACTCGATGAAAATGCGGAGGAAGTCGAGATCAAGGAAAATGTAGACCTGGCTGACACCAACCAGGACCTGAAACCGATGATCGAAGGCGACAGCGTATTTAATAATTATGAAGAAAACGAAAATTCCCTGGGAGCTTTAGGGTTTAAAGAGGGGAACTTTGAAGATGGCGAAGACACTACTATTTCATAGAAGTGCAGATAGAAGGAAGGAGCAACCTTAATGATAGGATCAAGCAACGAATATTCAAATCATAAAATTGCCTTTGATGCAATTAAGATCGGGTTGGCTTCCCCGGAAAAGATCCGAGAGTGGTCCAGGGGAGAAGTAAAAAAACCTGAAACCATCAATTATCGTACCTTGAAGCCTGAAAAAGACGGTCTTTTCTGTGAGAAGATATTCGGGCCAAGCAAAGACTGGGAGTGTCACTGCGGTAAATATAAAAAAATCAGATATAAAGGTGTTGTCTGTGACCGATGCGGAGTTGAGGTGACAAAAGCCAACGTCCGCCGTGAGCGTATGGGACACATCGAACTGGCAGCTCCGGTTTCCCATATCTGGTACTTCAAAGGGATTCCGAGCCGTATGGGACTGATCCTGGATATTTCTCCGAGAAGTCTCGAAAAAGTATTGTATTTCGCCTGCTATATTGTGCTGGACGCAGGAGAGACGGATCTGGCTTACAAACAAGTATTGACAGAAAAAGAATACAGAGATGCCTATGATAAATACGGCAGTTCTTTCCGCGTGGGAATGGGAGCCGAATCTATCAAGGAACTGCTGGAGGCCATCGACCTTCCGGCAGAGGCAAAATCTTTAAAAGACGAATTTAAGACGGCCACAGGACAGAAAAGGGCAAGAATCGTAAAACGCCTGGAAGTCGTAGAAGCCTTCTTAAACTCTGAAAATAATCCTGAGTGGATGATCCTTGATGTAGTACCGGTCATTCCTCCGGATATCCGTCCGATGGTACAGCTGGACGGAGGACGTTTTGCTACTTCTGACCTGAATGACCTTTACAGAAGGATCATCAACAGAAATAACCGTCTGAAACGTCTGCTGGAACTCGGGGCTCCGGATATCATTGTGAGAAATGAGAAACGTATGCTCCAGGAAGCGGTAGATGCTCTGATTGATAACGGCCGCCGCGGACGTCCGGTTACAGGACCGGGTAACCGTGCGCTGAAATCCCTTTCCGATATGCTGAAAGGTAAACAGGGACGTTTCCGCCAGAACCTGCTCGGAAAACGTGTTGACTACTCAGGACGTTCTGTTATTGTCGTAGGACCGGAACTGAAGATTTACCAGTGTGGTCTTCCGAAAGAGATGGCAATCGAGCTGTTTAAACCATTTGTTATGAAAGAACTGGTGGAAAGAAAACTTTCCCATAATATAAAATCTGCCAAGAAGATGGTAGAGAAGCTCCAGCCGGAAGTATGGGATGTGCTGGAAGATGTCATCAAAGAACATCCGGTTATGTTAAACCGTGCACCGACACTGCACAGACTTGGCATCCAGGCATTTGAGCCGATCCTCGTAGAAGGTAAAGCGATCAAGCTGCATCCGCTGGTATGTACTGCTTACAACGCCGATTTCGACGGTGACCAGATGGCTGTCCATCTGCCTCTGTCCGTGGAAGCCCAGGCTGAGTGCCGCTTCCTTCTGCTGTCACCGAACAACCTGCTGAAACCTTCCGATGGTGGTCCGGTAGCCGTTCCTTCACAGGATATGGTTCTCGGTATTTACTATCTGACTCTGGAAAAAGAGGGAGATAAGGGAGAAGGCAAGTACTTTAAGTCAGAAAATGAGGCGTTTCTTGCCTACGAAAATAAAGCGATCACCCTGCACGCAAGGATCAATGTAAGGCGTACAAAGATTGATAAAGACGGAAATAAGATTTCCAAGGTCGTACAGTGCACTCTCGGAAGAATTTTATTCAATGAGATCATTATGCAGGATCTGGGATTTGTAGACAGATCCAATCCGGAAAACGCACTGGACTTAGAGATTGATTTCCACGTAGGAAAGAAACAGTTAAAGCAGATCCTTGACAAATGTATCAATATCCACGGCGCTACAAAGACGGCCGAAGTACTTGATGATATCAAGGCACTGGGATACAAATATTCTACAAGAGGAGCCCTGACCGTTTCTATTTCAGATATGACAGTGCCGGAAGAGAAAAAGGAAATTCTTGCAGGAGCACAGGATCAGGCCGAGTTCATCAACAATCAGTTCAAACGCGGTCTCATGACAGAAGAAGAGCGCTACAAAGCCGTTGTCAAAACATGGTTTGACGCCGATGACGTTTTGACTGACAAACTGATCACAGGATTAGATAAATATAATAACATCTTTATGATGGCCGATTCCGGAGCCCGTGGTTCTAATCAGCAGATCAAACAGCTGGCAGGAATGCGTGGACTGATGGCCGATACGTCAGGACGTACCATTGAGCTGCCGATCAAGTCCAATTTCCGTGAAGGTCTGGACGTACTGGAGTACTTTATCTCTGCCCACGGTGCGAGAAAGGGACTTTCCGATACGGCCTTGAGAACTGCCGATTCAGGTTACCTGACAAGACGTCTTGTAGACGTTTCTCAGGATCTGATCATTCGGGAAGCAGACTGCGGACTGGATGCGGACGGACAGATTCCTGGCATGTATGTGGAAGCGTTCATGGACGGACAGGAAGTTATCGAAAGTCTTCAGGACCGTATCACAGGACGCTATGCTGCAGAAGAGATCAAACATCCTGAAACAGGAGAAGTTCTTGTAAAGTCAAACCACATGATCACTCCAAGAAGGGCTAAGACGGTCATCGATGCAGGCCTTACAAAGGTCAAGATCAGAACGATGCTGACCTGCCAGTCACAGGTGGGATGCTGTGCAAAATGCTACGGCTCCAACATGGCTACCGGTCAGGCAGTACAGGTGGGTGAGGCAGTCGGTATCATCGCGGCACAGTCCATCGGTGAGCCTGGTACTCAGCTGACCATGCGTACGTTCCATGCCGGAGGAGTTGCCGGTGACGATATCACACAGGGTCTTCCGCGTATCGAGGAGCTTTTTGAGGCGAGAAAGCCGAAAGGTCTTGCCATCATCTCTGAGTTTGCAGGAAAAGTGCAGATCAAAGATACGAAGAAGAAACGGGAAGTTGTCATCACCAATAAAGAAACCGGAGACATGAAGGCTTATCTGATTCCTTACGGTTCCAGGCTGAAAGTCATGGAAGGACAGGAAGTGGAAGCCGGAGACGAGCTGACCGAAGGTTCCGTCAATCCGCATGACATCTTAAAGATCAAAGGTATCCGCGCCGTTCAGGACTACATGATCCGCGAAGTGCAGAGAGTATACCGTCTTCAGGGTGTAGATATCAACGACAAGCACGTAGAGGTTATTGTCCGCCAGATGCTCAAGAAAGTCCGCATCGAAGAAGGCGGAGACAGCGATTACCTGCCTGGCGCCATGATCGACGTGCTGGAATTTGAAAAGACAAACAGAGAGCTGGAAGAAAGAAACTTAGAGACTGCCAAGGCAGAACAGATTATTCTCGGTATTACCAAGGCATCTCTTGCCACAGACTCTTTCTTGTCCGCAGCATCTTTCCAGGAGACGACAAAAGTTCTTACCGACGCGGCCATCAAAGGAAAGGTCGATCCGTTGGTTGGATTGAAGGAAAACGTTATCCTCGGAAAACTGATCCCGGCAGGAACCGGAATGAAACGGTACCGCAATGTAAAAATCAACACAGAGGAAGAAGAACTGACACTCGAAGACGAAATCGATTTCGAATAGAGTCAAGGTTTTAACAGGTCCCGTCCCTGCATCCGCAGGGGCGGGATCTTTCCTGATTTATTGGGAAATCCCCTTGACAAACGATTTTGCCGCATTTATAATTAAAAAATGCGCGTAGATATCTATGTGCAACAACTGATCATAAGTAACTACAGCAGAAAACATGCATGGAGGTGAAAATTAATGCCAACTTTTAACCAATTAGTTAGAAAAGGGAGAAAGACATCTACAAAGAAGTCTACCGCACCGGCTCTTCAGAAAAGTTTTAACTCTTTAAAGAAGAGATCAGTAAACGCAAGCTCTCCTCAGAAGAGAGGGGTTTGTACAGCTGTTAAGACTGCGACTCCTAAAAAGCCTAACTCTGCTCTTCGTAAGATCGCCAGAGTACGTCTTTCTAACGGTATCGAAGTAACAAGCTATATCCCGGGTGAGGGACATAACTTACAGGAACATAGTGTTGTTCTGATTCGTGGTGGTCGTGTTAAGGACTTACCAGGTACCCGTTACCATATCGTTCGTGGAACACTTGATACAGCAGGTGTTGCAAACAGAATGCAGGCTCGTTCCAAATACGGAGCTAAGAGACCGAAGAAATAATCAAACGAAACTAAATTGGTACAAAGCAGCGTAACATTACGCTACCTTGTATAGTTGTGCCGGAAATGAATGTTTTCCCTGTAGAACAGGAGATAGATATAAATTCTGGCACGATCAGGCATTGAGCGCTTGAAGGCCGGCGGAAAGCCGGTAGCTGCGCAAGGATGAATGAGTACCGATGAATTAAGGCCGGCGGCATGCCAGAAAAAGGTATAAAATTTCTGCCGTTGGCAATTATTAAGGAGGGAAGAAACGTGCCACGTAAAGGACATATTGCGAAAAGAGATGTTTTGGCGGATCCTATTTACAATAACAAAGTTGTGACAAAACTGATCAACAACATCATGTTAGACGGTAAAAAGGGAGTTGCCCAGAAGATCGTATACGGTGCATTCAACCGTATTGAAGAGAAAGCCGGAAAGCCTGCCCTCGAAGTATTCGAAGAGGCAATGAACAACATTATGCCTGTGCTGGAAGTAAAGGCCAGACGTATCGGCGGAGCTACCTATCAGGTACCAATCGATGTACGTCCGGACAGAAGACAGGCCCTTGCACTTCGCTGGTTGACTTTATACTCTCGCAAAAGAGGGGAAAAGACCATGGAAGAAAGGCTTGCAAATGAAATCTTTGATGCATCCAACAACACCGGAGCATCTGTAAAGAAAAAAGAAGACATGCACAAAATGGCAGAAGCAAACAAAGCATTCGCACACTACAGATTCTAATCTGGTGTGCGGGGCCTACCGCTTTATCCGAAAAACAATAGGAGGAAAAGATCTTGGCTGGAAGAGAATATCCATTAGAGAGAACCAGAAATATTGGAATCATGGCTCATATCGATGCTGGAAAAACCACTTTGACAGAGCGTATCCTCTATTATACTGGTGTAAATTATAAGATCGGTGATACTCATGAGGGAACTGCTACCATGGACTGGATGGAGCAGGAACAGGAAAGAGGAATCACGATCACTTCTGCAGCGACCACATGTCACTGGACTCTCCAGGAAAACTGCAAACCGAAAGACGGAGCATTAGAACACCGTATCAACATCATTGATACACCGGGACACGTTGACTTTACAGTAGAAGTAGAACGTTCCCTGCGTGTACTCGACGGTGCCATCGGTGTATTTGATGCAAAGGGCGGAGTAGAGCCGCAGTCTGAGAATGTATGGCGTCAGGCAGACACTTATGATGTACCGAGAATGGCATTCATCAACAAGATGGATATCTTAGGTGCAGACTTCTACGGTTCTGTAGAGCAGATCAAAGACCGTCTCGGTGCCAATGCAGTTATGATTCAGCTGCCAATCGGCAAAGAAGACGATTTCCAGGGAATCATCGACTTGTTTGAAATGAAAGCCTACATCTATAATGATGATAAGGGAGAAGACATTTCAATCACAGATATCCCTGATGATATGAAAGATGATGCAGAAATGTATCACACTCAGTTAGTAGAGCAGATCTGTGAGTTAGACGACGATCTGATGATGGAATACCTGGAAGGGGAAGAGCCATCAGTGGAAGCATTAAAAGCAGCACTGAGAAAAGGAACATGCGAATGTACAGCAGTTCCGATCTGCTGTGGTACTGCTTACCGCAACAAAGGTGTTCAGAAGTTACTGGACGCTGTTCTTGAGTTCATGCCGGCACCGACGGATATCGCTGCCATCAAGGGTGTGGATGAAGACGGAAACGAAATCGAAAGACATTCATCTGATGATGAACCTTTCGCAGCACTTGCATTTAAGATCATGACAGACCCATTCGTTGGAAAGCTTGCTTTCTTCCGTGTTTACTCCGGAACAATGAATTCAGGTTCCTATGTATTAAATGCTACAAAACAGAAAAAAGAGCGTGTTGGACGTATCCTTCAGATGCATGCCAACAAGCGTGAAGAGTTAGACAAAGTTTATGCAGGTGATATCGCAGCTGCCGTAGGTTTCAAGATCACAGCAACAGGTGATACGATCTGTGACGAGAAGAGTCCGGTAATCCTGGAATCCATGGAATTCCCAGAGCCGGTTATCGACGTAGCGATCGAGCCTAAGACAAAAGCAGGTCAGGGCAAGATGTCAGAAGCACTTGCAAAACTTGCAGAAGAAGATCCGACCTTCAAAGCTCATACTGATGAAGAGACAGGACAGACTATCATTTCCGGAATGGGTGAGCTTCACCTGGAAATCATCGTAGACCGTCTGCTTCGTGAGTTCAAAGTAGAAGCAAACGTAGGTGCTCCTCAGGTTGCTTACAAAGAGTCCTTCACAAAAGAAGTGGATGTGGACAGCAAGTATGCAAAACAGTCTGGTGGACGCGGTCAGTATGGACACTGTAAAGTACACTTTGAGCCAATGGATGCCAATGGTGAAGAACTGTTCAAGTTTGAATCCACTGTTGTCGGCGGTAACATTCCGAAGGAATATATCCCGGCAGTCGGAGCTGGTATCGAAGAAGCTGCTCAGTGCGGTATCCTTGGAGGATTCCCGGTACTTGGTGTAAAAGCTACTGTATACGATGGATCTTACCATGATGTCGATTCCTCAGAGATGGCCTTTAAGATCGCCGGTTCTATGGCATTCAAAGAAGCGATGCAGAAAGCCGGAGCTATCATCTTAGAGCCGATCATGAGAGTCGAAGTTACAACTCCTGAAGATTACATGGGAGATGTTATCGGTGATATCAACTCACGCCGCGGACGTATCGAAGGTATGGACGATGTCGGAGGCGGAAAGATCATCAGAGCTTTCGTTCCTCTTGCAGAAATGTTCGGATACTCAACCGACTTACGTTCCAGAACACAGGGTCGTGGAAACTACTCTATGTTCTTCAACAGCTACGAGCCGGTACCGAAGAGTGTACAGGAAAAAATCATCGCTGATAAAACAAAATAAGCAGGTTTTTTTGATAAAAAAATATGCTTGAATTCTTCAAAGAAATGAAATATAATCAAGGGTAGGACGGCCTTTGGTAAGGTGATTCGTCGACCCGGTAGTAAATAATAATTTATCTATTTGCCCAAAGGGCTAATAAGGAGGACATTTAAAATGGCTAAAGAAAAGTTTGAGAGAACCAAACCTCATTGCAACATTGGTACCATTGGTCACGTCGATCATGGTAAAACTACTTTAACAGCTGCTATCACAAAGACATTAAGTGCCAGAGTAGATGGAAACGCAGCCGTTGATTTCGAAAACATCGATAAAGCTCCGGAAGAAAGAGAACGTGGTATCACTATCTCCACAGCTCACGTAGAATATGAAACAGATAACCGTCACTACGCACACGTTGACTGCCCAGGCCATGCCGATTATGTAAAGAACATGATCACTGGTGCTGCTCAGATGGACGGAGCTATCCTTGTAGTAGCTGCAACTGACGGTGTTATGGCTCAGACAAAAGAGCACATCCTTCTTTCCCGTCAGGTAGGCGTACCTTACATCGTAGTATTCATGAACAAATGTGACATGGTAGACGATGAAGAGTTATTAGAATTAGTAGAAATGGAAATCCGTGAGTTATTAAGCGAGTACGAATTCCCAGGTGATGACACTCCAGTTATCCAGGGATCTGCTTTAAAAGCTCTTGAAGATCCTAACAGCGAGTGGGGAGATAAGATCATGGAACTTATGGCTGCAGTTGACAGCTGGATTCCAGACCCACAGCGCGATACAGACAAACCATTCCTTATGCCTGTAGAGGATGTATTCTCTATCACAGGACGTGGTACTGTTGCAACAGGTAGAGTTGAAAGTGGTGTGCTTCACGTATCTGAAGAAGTTGAAATCGTTGGTATCAAAGAAGAGACAAGAAAAGTTGTCGTAACTGGTATCGAAATGTTCCGTAAACTTCTTGATGAAGCTCAGGCTGGTGACAACATCGGTGCTCTTCTCCGTGGTGTTCAGAGAGAAGAAATCGAAAGAGGACAGGTTCTTTGTAAACCAGGTTCTATCACATGTCACACAAAATTTACAGCTCAGGTATACGTTTTAACAAAAGATGAAGGTGGACGTCATACTCCTTTCTTCAACAAATACCGTCCTCAGTTCTACTTCAGAACAACTGACGTAACAGGTGTTGTTGAATTACCAGAAGGTGTTGAAATGTGCATGCCTGGTGACAACGTAGAAATGACAATCGAACTGATTCACCCAATCGCTATGGCTCAGGGATTATCTTTCGCTATCCGTGAAGGTGGACGTACAGTTGGATCAGGACGTGTTGCTACAATTATTGAGTAATCAGTAATTTTTGTATTAGTACGAAATGTAAAACTGCAGTCTCTATAAAAGAGACTGCAGTTTTTTGTATAAAATATTAAAAATGTGTTTATTACTAAAAAATAGAAAAAAAGAATATAAATAGATAAAAATTACATTTGAATATTGAAAAGCAAATTGCAGAATGCTATAATTAATATTACAAACAAAAGCAATGAATAGTTGCACCGAGTAGAGAAAATGTTCAGAGAATTTAAAAGATTAAAAGATCTAATATATGGATATAATAGTGTGCCGGCTCAATATATGAATTATTGATACAGCCAGTTTTTAAAGATTGCGGAGAATAATTCAAACAAGTTATTCTTCGCTTTATTCGTCAGCTGCACATTATACGTTATTTATGTCATAAGATTGATACAGTTGATAAGAAATTGTTTCTTCGGAAGGCCAAAGAAAAAGATAGAGACACTTTCTTTTACCTATTTTACAAACCCGGTTTGGAAAATAAAAATGATCTTGATAGTCAAGAATTGTATAAAATTTCGGTTAAACTATCAATATATTGTTGGAGGTGTGTAAATGGAATTATTTCATGGAAGCAATGTAATTGTTCAACATCCAAAGATTTTGACCAACGGATTCTATAAGGATTTTGGTTATGGATATTATTGTACCAATATAGAAAAGCAAGCCAAACGATGGGCACTTACAAAAAAAAATCAACATATTGTCAATGTATATTCATATGAGCCAAAAGAGATTTTGAAGATAAAAAAATTTTCAGATTTGTCAGAAGAATGGCTTGATTTTATAGTAGACTGCCGCAGCGGTTTAGAACACAAATACGATATTGTAGAGGGGCCTATGGCAGATGATACAATATGGGATTACATCGAAGATTTTATAGAAGGAAATATTTCTCGTGAGGCTTTTTGGGTGTTGGTAAAGTTTAAATATCCAACGCATCAGGTAGTGTTCTGCACACAGGAAGCGTTAAGTACATTGACTTTTGAAAGGAGCTATATATTATGAAAAATATATTCTTTCCAGAGGAAGAAATAACGAAGAATGATCTATATTTTATTTGTTATATGGTAGAATGTGTGGCAAGAAAACTCCATCAAAGCAATTTATATGTAGTTAATCGTATAGGAAAGAAAGAACTAATGCGTTTGCTCAGTCTGGCCAATGTTCTACATTGTGAAAATCCGCTAAAAGTTGAAGAAGAATGGATTAAAGAATATCAGATGACGCAGGGAAGTGTAGATGTATTAGATGTGAATACAGAGTTAGACGTACAAATTCCAAGAGAAACCCAGATGGGGAAAGTATATACACGTTTGATTTTAGATACTATGCAGCCTGAGGAAGACTATGCGGAAGCAATCACAAGAGTATATAACAATCCGATATGTAAAGTGATTGATAACTATAATGCCAGTGCGTTTTATGAGCCTTCCTATGTAATTGCAAGGGCATATAATGAGGGTGGTTTTTAAAATATATGCTTCTATGGGATCAAATTTGCTTGCTATGACAGACTATTCCTTACCAAGAGTGGAAGAGGCCGCTTTGTCGTAATGGATAGATTCCAGGATATTGCGAGGATTTTTGACTAAAGTTCAAGCAATAAGAACCTATAATCATCAGCTGATTTATCAAATCCGGAAAATCAAAACTAAGATTTTCCGGATTTTTTTCATGGCTGACGGTTGATCCTGAGATTTTTTACAAAGCCGAGGATCATTTAACTCTCCCCGCTCCCCAAGGTACTCACCATCATATACCGATCGGCCCTATTAATCGTAATACAGTACTCCACAATTTTTTCTTCGTCATATGTAGTGGATTTAATGCAGAATCCAATCTCATTTTCTTCAGCATTCAGGTAATGACTTTCTTCATCAGTCAACGTAGTGATCGTGATCGTCTCGTCAATTCTCTTCAAGTTCAGCTTATATGTACGAATCAAAGTATCATATAAAGATTCAGCAGCAAAATTATATCGTTCCAGGCCGGGACAGTATTTTTCAGGGATAAAGGAAGTCTCCACTAGAAAAGGTTCATCCTCCAAATAGCGTACCCGCATCAAACAGTAAACCGGTTCACCCAGAGTGATTCCAAGATGGCTGCTGACAGACAAAGAAGCTTCCCGTTTATCAAAGGAAAGAACCCTGCTGGAAGTCTTAAACCCGTCTGCACCCCATCCGTCGGTAAAAGAACTGAATTTTTCCGTATCATCATCTATTTTTGGAGGTGCAATAAAATTGCCTTTTCCATGCCGTGTGAAAATATGATGTTCATAGCGCAGCCTTTTCAGTGCAGAGCGGACCGTCAGCCTGTTTACCTGAAATGCTTCCGCCAGTTTACGCTCGGAAGGCAGAGGATCATAAGGCTTCAGATCATTTTCAATGATATATGCTTCAATCTTATCTTTTACTTCTTCACTCAAAAGATTGATATATTTGCTCATATAGGTCTCCTTACGTTAAAGTGGATGTAAAGGTAATCGTCCGTTCACTGTAATAGGAGCGGGTATATTCAATGGTTTTACCGGAAGAATTGGTAACTGTGTTATGGAGCATGAACACGGCAGAGCCTTCTTCCACATTCAGCAGAGCCGCCTGCGGATTCATGACTCTTACGATTTCCAGTCTCTGAGTATCCTGCGTAAGTTTGATCCGATTCGTCTCAAGCAGGTCATAAAAAGAGCACTGTTCAAAATCATAGCTGTCCAAGTCCGGGACAATGTGATATGGAGTATATGTATATTCTAAGGCGAATGGTTTTCCGTTTGCCAGTCGCAGCCGGAACAGAAGGAAAATGTCATCTTCCGGATCTATGTCAAATATTTTAGAGTATTTTGCTCCTGCTTTTGCTTTTTTGGTAAGCAGAACTTTATTGGATGGCAGCAAACCTGAATCCTGAATGAACTTTCCCATAGACTGAATGCTGTCGAGAGGAGAATGGACAGCGGCCTGGCTGACATAGGTGCCTTTGCCATGCTGCCGGGTTAAAAGGCCTTTTTCAATTAATACTTCTATTGCTTTTCGGACGGTCATGCGGCTGATCCCAAAAGCGTCTATCAATTCTCTCTCGGAAGGAATTTTACTTCCCAATGGATATTCATTTTTATTTATTTTTCTTTCGATCAAATCAGCAAGCTGTAAATAAACGGGATATTTTTTCGGCATTTTGCACCTCCTGCCAATAAAGACTGGTATTCTCTCAGCCTCTTTCTAAAAAAAACAGAAAAATCAGTGGTATCTGAATCAGTGTTTCAAGACTGCCAAAAGACAGAGATTTTAATAACTGGTTTGCTCATCTGGTATATAGAAAGAATATACCAGTTAGGAAAAAAAGTCAAGTGGTATGGAATTAAACGAAAAAACCAAATCTGTAAAAAATCCAAAAAAAGCAGTAAAATTATATAAAGTGCACAAAAATACAAGATGCATAGCGATAATAAATGGGAGTATTGACATGTAGAAATTAAAATGGTATGCTAAAAGCACCAAGACGTATACGTGGTATATAACAAGAAGTGATGGAGTTGAAAGGAGATTATAAAATGACATACAAAAATTATGACAGAGAAACTTACTTAAATAGCTTTAAAGAGATCATGAAATTAAAACCCCAGGTTGAAAAATATATTGACGATGCATTTGAAAAAGGTGTGGATAATCTGGTTATGGCCGGAGTGGGAGGCAGTATTTCCATCATGATGCCGATGGAATATTTCGCAAAGAAAAGAACGGCGATGCCGGTTTATATGGAAAATGCGGCAGAATTAGTGTTGGGAATTAATAAAGCAATTACAGAAAAATCACTGGTTGTCCTTTACAGCGAATCCGGAACTACAAAAGAAGCCATTGCGGCGGCAGAGTACTGCAGAGAAAAAGGGATTCCGACCATTGGAGTCAGCGGAAATGAGGAAGCGCCGTTACAGAAACTGCTCACATATCCGATCGTCTGCGGTGCGGGAGATGAACTTTCCTGTGACGGAGACCATATGAAACTCTTTCTGATCGTCAGCGCAATTTTACATAAGAACGGCGACATGGATGACTACGATGAATTCATGGAGAACCTTGCAAAACTGCCGGAAGCTTTAGCTAATATAAAAGAAGAAGTAGACGAAGAGGCAAAGGCATATGCATATCAGATTAAAGATGAACCATATCACATGCTGGTGGGTTCCGGAAACTTGTGGGGATCAACTTACTGCTTTGCAATGTGCTATCTGGAAGAAATGCAGTGGATTCGCACAAAATCCATTGAATCACCGGAATTCTTCCATGGCACGCTGGAGCTTTTAGAAGAAGACACAAGCATCATGATCTTCAAGGGAGAAGATGAGACCAGAATGCTGACTGAGAGGGTAGAGAACTTTGCAAAGAAGATTTCCAAGAAAGTAAAAGTCATCGATACCAAAGAATATGAGGCAGAAGGAATCGCAGAAAAATACAGAGGAGATTTGTCACCGGCATTCTTAGAAGCTTATCTCGGACGGCTGACGGCACATTTGGAAGATGCAACCGGACATTCCCTTGACATCAGAAGATATTACAGAGTGATGGATTACTAAGAAATTTTCAGCAAACTTTTCTATGACAGAAAGGAGAACAGGCAGTGGGCAAACAGATGGAAGACTATATACAGGAGACATCCTCTGTGATGGTCCGAAACATTGAACAGAGAAAGGAACTGACAAAACCCCTGATTGGCTGGCTTTTAAAGGAAGGGATCAGACAGGGGAAGACACTCGTGATCGTGGCATCCGGATCTTCTTATCATGCGGCACAAAGTGCGCTTGCGTTTATGGAAACGTACATGAAAAGGCCGGTCCGCCTGATAACGCCGTTTGCTTTTACTTACTATGAAGAACTGAAAGAAAACAATCTTTATCTCTTTGTTTCCCAGAGCGGAAGCAGCACCAATGTGGTAGAAGCGATCGAGCGGTATCAGAGGGCAGGATACCACGCAATGGCAGTCCTTGGGAAACCGGGGTCTGCGATTGCAGAGCTTTCCGACTCCTACGTGGAATACGGCGCAGGGGAAGAACGTGTCGGATATGTTACAAAAGGAATGAGCACACTGACTTGTTTCTTCATGCTGGTATCTCTGGAGTTGTCCACAGAGGATATAGAGAAAGAAGTTTATGAAAAGGCAGTCAGGGAGCTGACATGTGCATGTGAAAACCACCATCGGGTTTATTTGCAGGCAAAAGAATTTTGTTTGGCAAACAAAGAGACATTATTGACGATGAAACATGCATTTTTCATCGGCTGCGGAGCAAATATGGGAACCGTGAAAGAAGGTTCCCTGAAGCTCTCCGAGTTAGTACACATACCAACGGCATCATTTGAAACAGAAGAGTTTATCCACGGACCGGACCTTCAGCTGACACCGGACTATACATTATTTTTCGTCAGTTCTGGAGACCCGGCAGGGAAACGGACAGAAGAGATCTGCGGCGCAGCCAGGGAGGTTACCGAGAATTCATTTTTAATAAAGGCAGATCTTAGAGAAGAAAACGGAACAGACGAGATTGTTTCACCATTATATCTGACTGCATTTTTTCAATATCTGGCTTACTGGACGGCAAAAAACAGGAACATAACGACGGAACATCCGCTGTACATAAAATTTGAAGAAAGAATACACTGCAAAACAAGCGACTATGAAGAAGATCTGCCATTTTAGGGAAAGGAGATGATACGGTGCGCCATATCATTTTGACGGGACATTCCCGCATATCAGAGGGGATTGCAACTGCCATTGAATTTGTTTTAGGAAATAAAATACCATACTTTAATGCTTATATGGAAGGAGAGGAGCTGTATTCCAAGAAACTTCGGGAGAAGATTTCGGAATACCCGCCGCAGGATGATATTATCATACTCACTGATATTCTGGGAGGGAGCGTCAACAATGATATGATGAAGTTCCTGGACCGGCCGAATCTCCATTTAGTGTGCGGGATGAATCTGCCGCTGGCAGTACATCTGATCTTATCAGAGGAAGAAAATACAGAACAGTTAATCAGGCAGGGCATTCAGGCGGCAAAAGACGGAATCCAGTATTGCAATGACATTCAGGTTTCAGCCAATATGGATGATCTGGGGGACTTTTAAATAGGAAAGGAGAAGATACAAATGATTAAAAAGGTGAGAGTTGATTATCGTCTGCTGCATGGACAAGTAGCATTTTCATGGACTTCCAAGCTGAGTGCCGACTGTATTCTGCTTGTCACAGACACGCTTCAGGATGATCCTGTGAGGGTTACTTCTGTGAAACTGGCAAAACCGCCGGGAGTCAAAGTTGTAGTAAAGACCATTGAGGAAAGCATCAAAGCGATCAAAAGCGGCATTACAGATAAATATCATTTATTTGTTGTGTGCGAGAACATCGAGGGTGCCTACCGCCTGGTCAAGGAGCTTGGGATCAAGGAACTGAACCTTGGAGGGACAACACCGGGAGATGATAAAAGGTCTCTGGCACCGGTTGTTTATGTAAATCAGAAAGAAGAAGAGATGTTAAAGGAACTGATAGAGGACGGAGTGCATGTCTACCAGCAGGGTGTGCCGGAAAAGGCAGAGCAGACGATACGTCTTTAGAATATGAAAAGGAGGAACAGCTATGAGTACAGGAGTACAGGCAGTTCTCCTGGGAATCTTAGGGTTTTGTACAAACTTTGAATGGTTTCTGGGGACTTGTATGATCCAAAGACCCATTGTCATAGGCCCTTTTGTCGGACTCATTATGGGAGACTTCCAGGCCGGAATTATCATGGGAGCAACGATGGAATTGGCATTTGCCGGCGCGGCATCGATCGGGGCATATGACCCGCCGGATATGGTCAGCGGAACGATTCTCGGCGTGGCGCTTGCCATCAAAGCAGGGGCAGGACCGGAGATGGCGCTGACCCTTGGGCTTCCGGTAGCGAGCATCGTACTGGCGATCAGCAACGTGACAGGATATCCGATTCTGAACTTTTTTGCCCATCTGATGGATAAGAATATTGCCGACGGCAATGACCGGGCATTTCAGAGAAACTTTATTTTAAGCGGCTTTGTGGCGTGGGGAGTGACAACGCCGATCGTGCCGATTGCGTTTTATCTTGGATCAGACAAAATTTCCGCACTGATGAAATTAATTCCGGAGTTTGTGCAGACAGGTATGGAGATTGCAGGAGGACTTCTGCCGGCGATGGGATTTGCCCTTCTGGCACAGATGATTATGAAAAAGAGCATCGCTCCGTTTTTCTTTATCGGCTATTTTATCGTCGCCTATTCAGGGGTATCAACAACCGGTGTTGCTTTATTTGCAATACTGATTCTGGCAGCACTGTTTGGAATCTCCAGCACCGGATTGTTCGGATCAGGCCGGGTGCCGGCTGTCGCTGATGAAACGGAAGGGGGAGATTTCGATGAGTTTTAACATACATGCCGACTATAATGGGAAGATTACAAAAAGTGATCTGAGGAAAGTGTGGCTCCGGTCGATCCCGATGGAGCATTCTTGGAACTATGAACGTATGATGCACTCCGGTTACTGCTTTGCCATACTGCCGATTCTAAAAAAACTGTATCCAAACAAAGAAGACTACATCAAGGCTTTGCAGCGGCATATGGAATTATACAATGTGACCATGTACATTTCTACGCTGCCGCTTGGAATCACAGCAGCCATGGAAGAAAAAAATGCGGAAGATCCAAATTTTGATACCACATCTATTTCTGCGGTAAAGACGGCTTTTATGGGGCCGCTGTCAGGAATCGGAGATGCGATGTATCACGGAACTCTCCGGATTATCGCAATGGGAATCGGTGTTTCTCTGGCTATGAAAGGCAACATACTGGGCCCGATCCTGTTTTGGCTGATTTTTAACATACCGAACTTCGGACTGCGCTATCCGCTGACATTTCTCGGATATAAACTGGGCGTGGAGGCCATGGATAAATTAGAGAAATCCGGAATCATGGATAAAGTCATGCAGGCAGCCAGTATCCTAGGACTCACTGTCGCCGGCGCCATGACCGCAGAAAATGTGTATCTGTCGATACCGATTAAGTTCGGAATAGGAAAGGATGCCACAACGGTGCAGTCAATCTTAGACGGAATTATGCCCGGAATTCTTCCATTGGCTTTGTTCGGTGTGATCTATTACATCTTTAAGAAGGATAAGTGCAACCCGATCGTGATGATGTTACTGCTCATGGTACTTGGTGTTGTAGGAGCATTTTTTGGATTCCTTGGGTAAGAAATCATGTATGAAGCAATCATATTTGATATGGACGGGGTTATCATAGACAGCGAGATCGTCTATTATAACTGGCTTAAAGAACTGTTAATTGAAAAGGAATGTATGATTCCGGAAAATGAACTGAAAAAGATTGTCGGTTTATCAAATTCCCAGAGCCGCCAGATGATGATGGAATGGTTCGGCAGGGAAAAGGGCAGCAGGCTTTGGGAAACTTATTGTGAGGAGGAAGAGGGATATGAGCTTTCTTACAGGGACATCATTAATCCTGGTACAGAAGAGATACTCATGCTTTTGAGAAGACATCATATCAAGACGGCACTTGCTTCCTCCAGCTCTATGGAAGAAATATCAGAGGTGCTGGATGAAATCGGGTTCAGAAAATATTTCCCGGTGATTTTAAGCGGAGAAATGTTTCAGGAGAGCAAGCCAAACCCGGAGATTTATACAGAGACGATGAAGTGCCTTCGTGTGGAACCGGAGAGGTGTATTGTTCTTGAGGATTCTGATTATGGCATCTGTGCGGCAAAAAGTGCAGGTGCCCATGTGATCGCTCACAGGGAGGACAGATTCGGGTTCACCCAGGAGATGGCAGATCATGTGGTCCGTGATATGTATCATGCAAAAGAGATGATCAGAACAAAATTTAATTTGTAAAGTCGGTGATAAAATTGTAAGCGATCGTTATAACAAAAAATATAATAGTAATGAGCCGGATATTAACTGGAAAAGTTTCTATAAAGGGGTCATGGCCCTCGTAATTCCGATGGCCTTGCAGAACCTGATCAATACAGGCGTCAGCGCCTGCGATGTGTTTATGCTGGGAAAGGTGGGAGAGACTGCGTTGTCTGCGTCCTCACTTGCCAGACAGGTGCAGTATATTATGTCCCTGTTCCTTTTTGGTTTAACCTCCGGGGCAACTGTACTTACTGCCCAGTACTGGGGGAAAGGTGATAAAAAAACCATCGAGAGGATACTCGCTATGGGAATGTGCATGGCAGTCGCAGTGACTGCCATATTCACGCTGGTATCCCTTCTGATGCCTGAAACGCTGATCAGGATTTTTACCAATGAATCCGAAGTGATCAGAGAAGGAGTCAAGTATCTGCGGATTTTGGCGTTTTCTTATATAGCCATCGGAATTACTGATGTGTATCTGTATATTATGCGGAGTGTGGAGCGCATTAAAGTTGCGACGGCAGTATACTTAAGCTCTTTGATCTGCAATGTAATCTTAAATGCGGTTTTTATTTTTGGAATGTTCGGCTGCCCTGCAATGGGGATAAGGGGAGCCGCCTTAGCAACGCTTCTGGCAAGAATTCTGGAACTGATCCTCGTAATCGGATATGCAAAAATCTATAACAGGGAAATTCTTTTTCGCATGAAATACTTTTTCCATATGGACTCCGGGCTGCTGAAAGATTTCCTTGTGTGTGCAGTCCCTGTGATCTTAAATGAAGTCTTGTGGGGAATTGCCAACTCTGCGAGTACAGCGATCCTTGGGCACATGGGGAGTGCGGCGGTAGCTGCAAATTCAGTGGCTCAGGTCACAAAAGAGATGTCTATGGTCGTGAGTTTCGGAATCTCTAATGCGGCAGCAATTTATCTGGGGAAAACCATCGGGGAGAAGAAGTATCAGCATGCCAGAGCCTATGCGGAGCGTTTTGTAAAACTCAGCATTCTTCTGGGAATCGGAAGCGCTGTGATCATTCTCTTATCCTCTCAGATGATCATAATGGTAATGGCTATGACGCCGTTAACCAAGGATTACCTGCGGTTTATGATGTGTGTAATGGCTTACTATGCGGTTGCCCAGACCCTGGATGAAACTGTGATCGTGGGGATTTTCCGTTCCGGCGGAGATACCAGATTCGGACTGATCATAGACCTGACGGCTATGTGGGGATGTTCTGTTTTGCTTGGAGCGGCAGCAGCTTTTGTATTCCACTGCAGTGTACCGGTTGTGTACGCACTCCTGATGAGCGATGAGCTGGTGAAAATTCCGATCATCTGGGGCAGATATAAAAACTGCAGCTGGATCAGAAATATCACGAGAGAAATAGAATAGGTTTTATCTTATCATTGCACGTTCTGTTTCTATCGGTAATTTTTTAGTGAATAGATGAATATAGTGTAAGAACAGAGTCAGACGTTCGGGAGGCAGCGGAATGGAAAAGAGGTTTATGCAGCCGGCAGCGCTGGGGCTGGCTGTAGTATTTGTTTCCACTGCTTTATACGCTTATTGGGGAAGGCCGGGACATATGCATGAACTGACCTTTCTCAGTAATTTTTCTGCCGGTATTTTTCTGTTCGGAACCCTTCTTTTAAGATTTGCAGGAAAGAATGTTCCGCAGATTCTGTATTTTGACTGCACGATGCTGTTATTTCTGGTCCTCATGGTGTGCACGGCATTTACCGGTCAATTTAAATTTAACGGCTTATTTATGTTCCTGCATTTTCTCAATCCTGTTTTCATGGTATTTTATTTTTTTCTCTTCTGCAATATGAACTTTGTACAAAAAAGCAGACAGATTTTCTCTGTTATGATCGCTCCGCTGCTCTATCTGTTATTTGCGGCGGCATATGGAAATGTAACGGGAGATTATATCTACTTTTTTCTGGATATAAAAGAACATGGTTATGTTTACTGTGTATCGTTTGTGCTGCTGCTTTCCGCTGCTGTGGTGATGATAGGCTGTGCCATGTTTTATCTGAACAAAATAATTTTCAAAAACAGGAAGAGTATTTAGAAATATTGTGCTGCTGCATGTAGAGATAAATGAAACTTAGAAGATGAGAGCAGAGAGGTATAAAAAATCACCACGGATTGTAAGGCAGAATACATAAGTAAACAGCTGTATATTCTAAAAGTTCAGGTCCAGAATAATTGATTCATGGATACCTATTTGAGTTTATTCAATGTAAAAAAAAGAATGGAATGTATAGATGAAAGATAGTTATACAGAAAGCCGGCTTACGCCGGCCTTTCTGTTATTTGGTTCCCGAAAAAAATCTCTCTTGTATAGAACTCCAAGACACTCTTTTTGTCTGTTCCGTGGACTGTAAATAAATATCCAGGCCGCAGGACTTCATTTCTGTCAGCATCCCGGCCTCTGCTTCACTGACGCAGACAGGTCCCACCAGATTAATTCTCCCAGGCCCTCCGCCAATACATCCAATTTGCAGTTCCTGATACCGAAATCCATTCATGAAGGCTGTATATGCTCTCTCCACATCTTTGAATAAAACAAGAGTGGACGTCTTGATACCAAGTTTGTCATCTTTCCATTTTTGTGCAGCTTCTTCGGCCGAGAGAATTTCCAGAGTAGTTCCCGGGGGCTTTGCCATGTCAAAAATCTGTTTCATAAACGAATCATTTTTAGTTGCGTCATCCACAATAATGATTCTCTTTACTCCATTTTTCTTCACCCAGCCTGTCACTACCTGACCGTGAATTAATTTATTATCAATTCTTACTAACGATGGATACATATTTGTCACCCCCTCTTTTTATACGTCTTGGCAGTCTACAGTTACACGGTAAGCATCAGGTGCGGATGCTGCTTCAAAAGCTTTCTGGATATCTTTTAATCCGATTGTTATCCCTTCCAGGCATCCGCTGACATCGATGGTCCCATTACTTAAAAGTTTTGCTGCCTCCTCAAAGTCGCCGATCCCTCCGCCCATGGTCCCGATGATTTGGATCTGGCGGTAATGAATGTCATTTGGACTTATGTGCAGTTCGGGTTCCGGATATCCTGCTGCAAATACAAGGAATTTTCCTCTGTGTTCTCTGAGCATTTGAAGACATTGGTCATACGCTTTTGTTGCTCCCACTGCACCGATCACAATGTCGGCGCCTTTTCCTTTTGTCAGATCAAATACTGCGTCAGCTGGTTCCGTCTCCTTTGCATGTATAGTTTCAAATCCCATAGATTCTGCACGTTTCAGTTTCTTTTCTGTCAATTCACTGACAATAACTCTTGCCCCATATGCTCTGGCGGTCAATGCATTAAGAAGACCCATGGTACCCGCCCCGACAACAACAACGTCTTCTTGTGGCTGGATGTGCAGCTTTTTAATTCCGTGGATTACGGTTCCCAATGGTTCTACGAAGCCGGCCTGGGCAGGTTCCAGTTGATTAGATACTTTGATTGTATATTTTGCATCTGCCAATTTATAAGTTGCGATTCCCATATCACCTTTATATCCGTCCGGTGATACGGCATCAAAATCAATATTTGTACACTCAAATGTATTTCCTGCCCGGCAGGCAGGGCAGTCTCCGCAGAAAATGTAACCGAAAGCCACCCTGTCTCCCACAACTATGTTTTTAACATCTTTCCCAGCAGCTGTAACAATTCCTGAATTTTCGTGGCCTCCGGCCATAGGGTAGCCCTGTTTTTCCCTAAGGCCCATCCACTGCTGATAATCAGTAGTGCAAAGATTGCATGTGTCCAATTTTACCAGAACTTGATGATCTCCGATCTCTCCCAGCTCCCTTTCATGTACTTCTGCCGTATGGTCTTTTATAAGGACTGCTGTTTTTGCTTTCATTATTTAAGAACACTCCTCTCCGTTCCTTCTTCCAAAGGGGCAATCTCTCTGTATTTTTTTGCCTTGCCGGCGGAGCCGAACAAATTTAAGTAATATTTTAACTTATCTTTGTAAGCAAAATAGGCAATGTCATCAATTTCAGGCAGATATTTTCCTTCAAAGCCTGCTTCTATCATGGCATCTTTTGCGGCATCGTGCAGATCAGTAAACACATTTATTTTACAAATATGTGTTTTGGCCGCTTTTCCAAGATTTTCGTCACCTCCGCCGGAACCTCCGTGGAGTACCAAAGGGATACTTACCTTTTCTTCGATAGCTCTCAGACGATCAAAATCAATCTTTGGCACAATTCCCTTATTATATTTTCCGTGAGCAGTCCCAATAGCCACAGCCAGACAGTCAACTCCAGTCCTATCCACATATTCTGCCGCTTGATCGGGATCTGTATAAAGAGCTGTATTTAGATTGTCCTCCTGATCTGCCTCTCCAACATGTCCCAGTTCACCCTCTACAGTAACTCCGCAGGCATGGGCTGCCTTTACAATCTCAGTTACCTGACGGATATTCTCCTCAAAGGGCAAGTCTGAACGGTCTGCCATAACAGAGGTGAAGCCTGCGTGAATACAATGCATTGCCTCTTCGAATGTGGCCCCGTGATCATGGTTAATGGCGACAGGTACACTAACCTTTTCTGCCCACCGTTTGGCATAATCCATAAATCTGTAAACATTAGGCATATAATTATAGTTCAAAATCAGAGGGCTTCCGCTTTCCTCTGCAGCATCTAAAGCAGCCTGAGTGGACCACTCATACCAAACATTTGAAGCGCATACTGCATAACCTTCTTCCATTGCATCTTTTAATAATTCTTTCATTGTCACTAACATTATGATTCCTCCTTTATGAAATTACTGCCAGTATACCAAGGCTCCCCAAAACCAGGCCCACAGCAAGTACCATGACGGCGGTTTTTAAAAAGCTTTTATATTTTCGTGTAAATAGATAGGTTCCAGTCAATATTGCCAGAGGAACCAATCCGGGTGCCAATCCGTCCAGAATTTTCTGTACTGCAAACTCTCCTGCTTTTGTTGTTACCGCAAATGGAATTTTAACACTGATAAAGCCTGCCGCCAGTGCACCCATCATAAAAAGCCCGAAAACACTGACTGTTGTGATCAGTTTTTTGAATCCGCCGCTGCCAAGCAGTTTGGTTGCAGATTTTGCTCCCAGATTGTATCCTGTCATCCATGTACGGTAAGAGACAACAATCTGAATAATGATAAAAATTGTCCAGGGTGCAAGCGCAGAAATTACAGAACCCTTTGCTGCTCCCGCCAGGAAGAGGCCGGTCAGCAGCGGCTGCATGGTTCCCCAGATAATCGAATCACCGATTCCTGCAAAGGGACCCATAAGGCCGGTTTTCACTCCCGTAATCATTTCTCCTTCCACAGGATTTCCCATGGCTTTTTGTTCTTCCATGGCCAGGGCAATTCCTGAAATTGTGGAACCAAGAGTAGCTTCTGTGTTATAAAATTCCAGATGCCTCTTTAATGCATCTTTCAGGCCTTCTGTGTTGTCTTTATACATTTTCTTCAGACAAGGAATAAAAGAGGCACAAAAAGACATACCCATCTGGCGTTCATAATTTTGGCTGGTTGCGGCAAAAATATTCCATAGTATAAAAGATTTTCTTACATCACGTTTTGTCAAAAGGCTGTGGGAAACAACCGGAATTTCTTCTTCTTGTTCTTCCGGTTCCTGTTTTACATATTTAACAGTAAACAGATAGAATAAAAACGCTATGAAACCACCGGCAATTGCGGCTCCGATTGTAGATACCCCCGTGTATTTGACAAGGAAAAAACCTATAACAAAAAATGGAAGAAGAATTGGCTGTCCAATTACAAAGGCTACAATTCCAAATCCAACTGCGGGCATAATGCTTCCAGCTACGGTAAGACCATTCATAATGAAGTCCGGAATTATTGTGAGTACATGTTTTACAAACGGGCTTCCCAGGTATACGGCCAGCGACAAAGGGATAAAGCGCAGTACAATCCGGACCAGCTGGGGATATAGAAAAGCACAGAGATAGATTTTTTTCGTGTCTCCTTTTTCTGCATACCGATCTGCCAGATGTGCTACTCCAGTCATGACAATCTGCTGAATATTCTGCAGCTGTCCCATGAGCACTCCCACAGGGATTGCCACTGCCACAGCAGACTGAATCGGCATTCCGGATTGTAGGATGATAGGAACGGCAATGAGTGTAGCTGCCGTCTCATCAGAGGCCACCTGCCCTCCCGCATAAATCATACCAAGGTAAATGAGCTGAATACTGGCTCCAATCATAACCCCGTGAGTTACATCTCCCATGACCAGTCCGGCCCATACTGCACAGGGAAGCGGTGAAAATGCAATAGAACCATATGGTGCAATACTTTGTGCGAGCCAGTAAAACAGTCCTATTAAAACTGCCTGCAATATTGTGATTTCCATGGCGTTCCTCCTTTCCTGCCTATTCGGCTGTTTCTTTAAAAACTTCTCTAAGTTCTTCTTTTGTAATTCCTACGGTATAACCTGGTGTTGCCTGCCACATATCAATATCTACAGATTCTGTTAGTTCATCTACATATTCTGCCGGATTCTTGATCCCCAGATCAGACATTTTAGATGGAAGGCCAATTTCTTTAAAAAAGGTTTGTGTTTTTAAGATCCCTTTCAGAGCTGTTTCCTCCGGATGATCAAGGTTTGGTTCGATTCCCCACACCTTTGATGCATATTGCACGTATCTTCCCAGGTTTTTCTTATACAGCTTTTTCATGATCGGCGGAATTACAAGAGCAATTGTAGCCCCATGTGTCTTATCAAATTTCCCTCCGATTGCCTGAGCAGCGGCATGAATTCCAGTGTCACTGATTCTTCCAAGGCCCATTGAGCCGTTATTGGCAAGACTGCTTGCCCACATAAGAGCTGCCCGTGCTTCATAGTTATCCGGCTCTCGCAGCGCGATGGGGGTATATTCAATGACGGTCTTTAAAAGGCCTTCAATGAGCCGGTCAATCATAAATGTCCCTTTTGAATTTGTAAAATAGTTTTCCATAATATGGCTCATCATATCACAGGCCCCGCAGGCCGTCTGAAATGCCGGCAGGGAATAAGTCAGCTCCGGATTCAGCACAGCAAACTTTGGCCGGATTGCTTCCCCTGCAATTCCAAGTTTTTCTCCAGTTTGATCGTCTGAGATCACAGAAAACATACTTCCTTCACTGCCTGTGGCAGCCAGGGTGAGAATTGCCCCTACCGGAAGTGATCTCTCTGCATAAGTCCCGGTGCATAAGTCCCATGCATCCCCATCATAAGCGGCTCCTGCGCCTATGGCCTTGGCTGTATCCAACACACTTCCTCCTCCAATACCGAGGACAAAGTCAGCCCGTTCTTGCTTTACCAAATCAATTCCGTGTTTTACAAGGGAAAATCTCGGGTTGGGTACGACCCCTGAAAGCTTGCACCAAGAAATTTTTTCTTCCTCAAGACTGTCTGTTACTGTTTTCAGGAGGCCGCACTCTGTGATTCTTTCGGTATCATAAACGATCAGTACTTTATTTTTATTAGTATATGGTTTTATGTAGCTTCCGGTTTCCCTCTCTCTGCCTTTGCCAAAAATATAGCTTGTTGGACTGCAGTACTCAAAATTCAGCATTTTTTACTCCTTTCATTCTCTCATGTTATATCCTACCGTTTCATACTTTACATTTTCATATTATCCTATTTCGTATTATCTGTCAAAGGATTTTATTTCCACTCGATTTATTTAGTGTATCGTTACAATATCATTCCTGATTTTTTGTGAATTTGACACAAAAAAAGGAGTACCAGATTTTCCGGTACTCCTGTGGTTATTCTATTATTTTATCTGTTTTCTGTCAGTCATCTCTTTTTCCAAACTTGATACATAACGGCTGAGCAGACTATTCAGTATCTTTTGTTCGTCTTCTGTTAGTCTTTTATATGCCCTGATTTCCCGCTCTCTCATGGCCGAAAGAGTCTCCTCAGCATACACTTTTCCCTCTTCAGACAGCTTAATAATTTTTTTCCTCCTGTCTGTGGCGTGCTGGCAGCGCACAACAAATCCAAGATTCTCAAGGCCATCCAGGATTCCTGTCATGGTCTGGCGCGGAATGAATAAATCATCTGCCAATTCTGACGGTGCGACTCCCCCCGATTCCCTTAAAAGCTTATCCAATACCTGATAGACAGAATAGGATCTTCCTGTTTTCTGACACCAAGTCTGGCATAGAAAGTCCCGTTTCCCCATCAGATAATTCAGGTCCAGTAGTCTTAAATTAATCTCTTTTCTATCTGCTTTTGCCATGTGTCCTTCTTTCTTACTGTGGCTGCAGATTCAGTGCAGTCTCCAGATCCACAACTGTTTCAGGAAACAGAGCCATTAAATGAGTTTTTAACGCGGCAAAATCCATAGATTCCCGCATTGTCAGTGCTTCCATCAGCAGTGAAAGATTAACTCCTGCGATACATCCAAACGGAAATCCTCCATAAGGCCATTTTTCCAAAAGCAGTTTTCCGGCAGTATTTCCGGGAGTTCCCCCAAATATATCCGCAAATATTAATGTTCCATCCACAGATGCTATACTCTCTGCTGTCTTATGAACGATACCTGTATATTCTTCCAAGCCCTGGCCAAATTTCAAGCCTAATACTTCAAAACATGGCTGTTCCCCTATAATCAAGTTGACTGCAGACTGAAATCCCTCTGCAAGTTCAGCGTGTGTCAATAATAAAATTTGTATCATATAAAACCTCCTCATACTAAAGTTCCACAAATGTATACGAAAAACAGGATATCCTGCAGTCATACCCTCCGGTATGTGCGGTTTATCCAAAATGGAATGTAAAGTATAGATTCGGCAGCTGTATTACTATTTAATATTATACTGATTCGTATTATATGTCAACAGAAATCAGGTTTTCTGCACTTCTTATAAGTCCCGCACAGGCTAAGATGTTTCAAAGATGATTGGTCCGGTGCAAGCCAGTATGTATTCCAGTACAGAACCTCTGACAGCAGCACTTTTTTCTGTATTTTTTCTAGGTCAGAACTTTAGAATGTCAGACATTTTAGGAATGGATTGTATTATAGCAGGGATTTCGATGCTTGGTTTTTTTGAGAAGAAATAAAATTAAGCCATAATAAAATACATTTAAAAACTCCAGGGGACTTAGTCTTCTGGAGTTTTACCTTTTTTACAGGCTGTTAGGATGAGGCAGACCTGCATTTCCTTTTGAATTTTCCGAAAACTGTTTGACTGCAGCCGGAAGTGCAGAACGAAAGATCACAGAAATATAAGTAATTAATTCTTCTTTGCTCTGCTGTTCCTGGTGGGTAATCCATTCTACTATTATACCAGCCGTTGCTTCTGTATAAAATGCAGCCAGAAAAGATTTAAAATGATGGGGCAGAATTATGTTCGTTTCTTTTTCCGCCCTTTTGATAAGAGATTCTATAATCCCGACAAAATCTGTGTAGAAAAACCGTTTCAGCTGGTCCCTACCTAAAGAGTCATAGATATTATTCAAAAACTTATTATTTTTCTCTATATAGTCTATGACAAATAAGATGACTTCCTCATAATCAACAATCAAATCAAATTTCTTTACCACATCGATTGCTTCCTGTTCCAATGTCCATTTCAGCAAATCATAAACATCTGTAAAATGATAATAAAAAGTTTTTCTATTTACCTTACATTCCCGAATAAGTTCACTCACTGTAACTTTAGAGAAGGATTTTTGGATAACAATGCTTTTCAGTGCTTGGGCAAATAGTTTTTTTGTATTTAAACTTGTAACTTCATATTTCATGTTTAAAGTCCCCCTGTAACTTTAATATACAGTTGACCATCAAATAGTTCAATGGCTATTTTTCTCTGTTTGACCATCAAATTGGATAGATTTGACCGTATTTTACTCAATCGTGGAAATATGACCGTACGATTCAGACAGGCAGTTCGCTATAATAACTTTCAGGAACAAGAAAGGAGATAAGAGATTATGGAGACATGTGCAAAGAAATATTTCTATGAAATAAATATGGTCACACCGGCGGGAATACGATATGGAAGTTTGCAGTTAAACGTAAATCAATATGATGTATCTGGTTATCTTGAAATTTTAAATCATCGAAACCCTGTATCAGGGAAAATATTGAAAAACGGACAATGCGAATTTGCCGGGATATTAGTTTCTCTCATGCGCAAATTACAATACACAGCAATAGGAAACTTTGATTCCCATTCGATTCAATTACTACTAAAAGGAGAAAAAAACAGTTACCAGCTATATGGAACCGCAAAGATCGGAGGAATGGATGATGGGATATATAGAAATGAAAAATAGTTACAAAACATATCAGATGGGGGATTCGGTTATATATGCGAATAAAGATGTGAATTTTTCAATTAAAAAAGGAGAACTTGCCATAATATTAGGCGCTTCCGGTGCCGGAAAATCTACAGTGCTTAATATTTTAGGCGGCATGGATACAAATGATAAAGGAAACGTCATGATAGACGGCAAAGATATATCGAACTATACACCCAGACAATTAACGGCTTATCGCAGAAATGATGTAGGTTTTGTATTCCAGTTTTACAACCTTGTACAAAATCTGACAGCAAAAGAAAATGTGGAATTAGCTTCTGAAATCGTAAAAAATGCACTGGATCCTGTTCAAGTTTTAGAAGATGTGGGGCTGGCAAATCGTATCAATAACTTTCCGGCACAACTTTCCGGCGGGGAGCAGCAGAGAGTTGCGATCGCCAGGGCTATTGCAAAAAATCCTAAAATTTTGCTGTGCGATGAGCCAACTGGTGCTTTGGATTATCAGACAGGGAAACAGGTGCTGCAAATACTGCAGGATATGTGTACGAAAAAAGGGGCAACGGTTGTCATTGTTACACATAATGCGGCAATCGCTCCAATCGCTGACCGTGTGATTTATATGCACGATGCCGGAGTCAAAGATATTAAAGTCAATGCTAATCCGAGAAATATAACAGAAATTGAATGGTAGGTGGCAGACATGAAAAAGAAGAAATTGTGGAAAGACATAAAAAAGTGTTTTTCCAATTCCAAAGGACGTTTCATATCCATATTCTCTCTTATGTTGTTAGGCTCCTTTGCTTTGGTTGGTCTTAAGGTGACCGGGCCAAATATAAGAAAAACAGGGATTCATTATTTTAAAGACCAGAATTTATCCGACATTACCGTGATTGGCGATTATGGAATCGACGAAGAGAATCAGAAAGTGATCAATCACTTATCCGGTACGGAAAAAATAGAGTACGGATATTTAAAAGACGTTGAAATAAAAGGCTCAACAGAGGGACTTCGCTTGTTTTCCAATCCAGAGACTATTTCAAACTATAATTTAACAGACGGCAGAAATGCCAGAAAGGATAATGAAATCGTTTTATCAGATACTTATGCAAATCAATATAAGATTGGAGACACAATTCAATTTATTGAAAAAGAAACGATTACAGGAGAAAAAGTTTTAAAGAGACACTCATTTTCTGTTGTAGGATTTGCGAAATCACCGGAATTTTTATCTTCTATTAACATGGGACAGTCCACTTCCGGATCAGGTGAGTTAAAGGGGTATGGTTTTGTCAATGATACAGTCTTTGATGCTGACTATTATATGTTGGCACGAATGACTTTCAAAGATACGAAAGGATTGAACCCGTACTCTGATAAATACACAGATGTTATTCAAAAGCATAAAAATAAATTGGATAAGCTGGTGAAAGATCAGCCCGGGCTGCGTCTGAAGAAAATCAAACAAGAGTATCAGCGTCAGATTGATGATGGACAGAGTCAAATTGATAAAGCAAAGCAAAAGTTATCAGATACCAAAGATGAGCTTGCAAATGCGGGCGAACAAATAGAAAAAGCCAAAACAAAAATTCATGCATCTGATACGCAATTAGAAAAAGCACAAAAGCAGTTAGCGTCCGGGCAAATACAGTTAAACAAAAAGTGGACTCAATTACAATTGGCGAAACAGGCATTGGACAGTGCAAAAGTGACATTACAGGAAACAGAGACACAGTTAAATACAGCACATCAGGCAATCAGAAAAGGCCGCGAAAGTATAAAGGCTGCAGACAGTGAGATTTCTGTAAAAGAAACTGAACTTGTCCGTGCAAAAAAAACGATTGCTGCCAGTGAGAAGCAATTAGAGGAAAAGACTTCTGAATTTCATAAGAAGCAGCAGGAATATAATACCGCATATACTGCATTTTCCAAAAAAAAACACGAATGTGAATCTGCCCTTTCTTCCTGCCGGCAAATGATTGATTCGCTTACCGGACAGCTAGCCGACCCATATATTTCTGATGAAGAAAAAGAAAAAATAAATCAGAAATTAACAGCTGCAAAGGCAGAGCTTGAGAAGCTGGAAGCAGCCAAAACTACACTTGCTGAAAAGGAGAAGGAATTAAATGATGCAAAGCAGGAATTGGATAATGCAAAGCAGGAATTAGAGGGGGCAGCCGCAAAATTGAATACTGCCAGACAAGAATTATCAAAGAATGAAGCACAGCTGATTCAGGCAAAACAGGCAATATCAAAGAAGAAGCAATTATTAAAACAGAAGGAAGCTCAATATAACAGCGGCTATTTGAAATATCAAAGGGGTATTTCATCGTATAATCAAAGTTTGAACAAATATTATACTGGTTTATCTGCATGGAAGGATTCCTTTGAAACCTTATCTTCTAAACAAACAGAATATAAGAAGGGTCTGAAAAAATTAGAAACCGTGAAACACGAACTTGAAGAAAAAGAGAAAGAATATAAAAGCGGATTAAAAAAGTTTAATGAAAAAAAAGACAGCGTGGAAAATGAAATAAGCAAAAATGAAGAAAAACTGGGTGACGCCCAAGAGAGTATGAACAATTTAACCTTACCGGTTTATTCCCTGAACACACGCAGGGAAGTTCCAGGATCTGAGGGGTACAGAATCTATGATACGATCTCTGTAATTATTGATTCTCTGGCAAATGTATTTCCGATTTTCTTATATCTTGTAGCTGCATTAGTGACCTTAACAACGATGACACGTTTTGTAGATGAAGAAAGAATGAACTCCGGAACATTAAAAGCATTAGGGTATACAGACACAGATGTCATGAAAAAGTTTACAGTTTACGGTTTGATTTCCGGCTTATCAGGTACTTTTGCAGGCATCGTTCTGGGGCATATATTAGTACCGCTAATTGTTTATAATGCTTATGGAGCGAGTTTTGATATTCCAAGTATAGAACTGCATATTTATCCTAAGGCAGCTATGACTGCACTGTTTCTGGCAGTGGTGAGTGCGGTGGTTCCGGCCTGTATGGCTGCTTACAGAGAATTAAAGGAAAAACCATCTGTTTTACTTCTGCCAAAACCGCCAGCTAAGGGTTCTAATATTTTTCTTGAGCATATTAAACCTGTTTGGAACAAAATGAATTTTACGCATAAAGTAACGGCCAGAAACATTTTCCGTTATAAAAAAAGAATGTTGATGACAATCTTCGGCGTATGTGGGGCGGTAACATTACTATTTGCCGGATTCAGTGTTCAGAATTCTATTTCCGGAATCAATGATAAACAGTTTGGTGAAATTATTAAGTATGATTTAATCGTTGCCCAAAATCAGAACCTAACCGAAGAAAAACAAAAGGAAATAGATTCATTATTAGACAGTGAAAGTGTAAAACAACAACTCCCGGTGTATTATGAATCTATTTCGAAAGTGGCAGGCAAAAATCAAGATAAGCAGGAAATCAAACTAATTGTCACAGATGATGAAGCAAAGTTTGATGATTATATCTCTCTGGAACATCGTAAGAGCCAGACAGCCATAGATTTACAGAGGAGTGGCGGAGCGGTTATTTCAGAGCGATTGGCAAAATTATTAAATGTTGATATCGGTGACAGCTTTACAATATCGAATACTAATGATCAAGAGCATACTGTAAAGGTTGCTGATATAACAGAAATGTATACCGGACATTTTATGTTCATGAATCATACTTGTTTTGAGAAATCATTTTCAAAAAAGTATAAGTCCAATGCGAATCTGGTCATTTTGAACGATCATTCCACAAAGAATGCCAGAGTACAGGCGGGAAAATTTATGGAATCGGACAGTGTAAAAGGGGTAGTCCAAAATATCACATTAACTAATCAAATTGATACGATTGTCCGTTCATTGAATAAAGTCATGACAGTGTTAATAATTGTAGCTATTCTGCTTGCTGTAGTTATTCTTTATAATCTTACAAACATTAATATTGCGGAGCGTATCAGAGAACTTTCAACAATAAAAGTACTTGGATTCTATGATAAAGAAGTAACCATGTATATTTATAGAGAAACAATCATTCTTTCTTTGTTTGGCATCTTAGCCGGATTCGGATTAGGAGATATTCTTTATCGATACATCCTTGCCGTTGTTCCGCCTGATGAAGTCATGTTTAATCCTGCATTAGGAGCAAAAGCATTTGTTGTTCCGGTGTTATTGATTGCATTAATTACTGTGATATTAGGTTATACCATGAATAGAAAACTGAAAAAATTAGATATGCTTAGTGCATTAAAATCTGTAGAGTAAAAACAGCGATATTTCCTAAAAGAGGATGCCTTAAAATTAGACGCATACGCACAAGGAAGTAACTTATATTTGCAGAGCAGCATAGACGAAAGGCTATGCCGCTCTGCTTTTTCTTTGCCGTTCAATGGTTTGTGCGTCCTCATTCTGCTCCAACTCCCCGAAAAAGTTCCAAATGATATGGATTTTCTGTCGGCGGTGTCCGCTTGACTTATGGGGGGCGTGGACGATTATCTTTTTCGCAAACTCATTGACGATGGTGGGCGTCAGTTCCTTTTGCTCCGTTTCATACTCGGCGGACAGCTTCAATGTTTCTTTCCGGATATAGTGCATGGTGCAGTCGCCTGTGTTGCTCTTATACCTTGCACAGCGGTAGCAATCCTGCTCTGGGGTTATGTTCTTTCCCGTTGCAAAATGCAACTTGCTCCCACAGTCGGCACAGTACAGCAGCCCGGAGAACAGCCCTTGCCGTTCCGCTTGCTTTGCGGGGCGGTTTTGACGAAGATCTGAGAAAGATTTTTCAAATTTCTTCTCTCATTTCATCCTACTACATTTTACCGTTCATCTTTCTCTTAAAATATGTGTACACACATCATAGTATTGATTGTAATAGAGCATAGATACACAGTTTAAGAAAAATAGTTTGTAACTATTTACATTACAAAGCTGTTGTTGTATAATGAGTTTGTAATAATTTATATTACAAACAAAAGGAGGATACACAAATGGAAACAGTTGTATTAGTTGGAGGTAACGGTTATATTGGTCGTGAGATCACGAGACAATGGTTAAAAAGAAATTCGGCGGTACAAATTTATGTAACCAGCCGGAGCGAACGGCAGGAAATTAAAGACAGCCGTGTTCATCACATTCAGATAGATGTAAATGACGCTGCCGCATTTGAAAAGTCTTTGCCTGAAAAAGTCGATTACATCGTAAATCTTACTTATGGAAGCATGGACGCACTGAAAACAATCCGTGATTTTGCTGAAAAACACGACTGCCGAGCCATTGGAAATCTTGGCTGTAATGCACGCGTTACTGGTTTTGAGGACTTTGTAAAAATGAAGGAAAATGAATTGCAATTTCTTCGGGAAGGAAAAGTACGCGTTGCAAATTACGACGTAACTATTGCTTATGGTGCTGATAGAAATGATGACCTTTTGAAAGCGGTTCAATCCGGTGCCTTTGATGAATTACCGCCGGTTCATGTTGAAATTGCAGCACGACTTTTGATTGACCGATTAGTTAAAGATTGGATTGCATATCTCAACTAAAAAAGTAGCAAACAAACAGAAGCATTGTTAAACATAAATTGACAGCTCTAACCATGGGGATTTCGCTTGTTTATTGTAATGCGAGTTGTTACAATAAGTGAGGAGGTGTCATTTATGAGAGTGAGCACACAATTTACGATTGCAGTTCATGCGCTTATTATGATTGCATATTTTCCAGATATCCGCGTCACCAGTGAAATGGTTGCGGAAAGTGTGGGAAATAATCCCGTCATTATCAGAAACATTTACGGGAAACTTAAAAAAGCTGGTATATTATCAATTCAACGGGGAACAGGTGCTACATCATTAACAAAAACAGCGAATGAGATTACTTTATGGGACGTTTATCAAGCAGTAGAAACAGATGCTGTTGATGAAATCTTTAAGTTTTCTGATACGTTATCGGGTGCCTGTCCAGTAGGTAGTTCCATTAAAGAATTATTATTTATTCACTTACAGGAAGCCGTCAACTCATTAAAAGACTCTTTGTCTAAAACAACGATAGAGGAACTTCGATTTGAAATCGAAAGACATTATAATCAAAAAGTTGATTTTGCTGTCATTGTGGATTGGTATAAAAAGAATGGTTTTGATACCAATTCATCGACAAACCACCAAAATCACGGTAAATAAAAAAACCGTCGTTTGTATAGTGAAAAAAAGATAAGCAGAGGCTGTAATAAAGTTGCGTTTTTAAGAACATGGCGGTATCAGGGAGGTATCGCTATGTCTTTTTATATTTGCTTTACGCCACATAACAGCATGGGTAAGGGTTTTATACTCGTACCCCTCTAAATGGCGTTCTACTGCGTAACAATTTTCTGTATGGAAGCGTATTAAGGGAAAAGAAAAGACGAGCAAAAAGCGTTATGCTTCTCGCTCGTCTTTCGCAGCAACCTGTTTGTCAGCCGTTAAGTTAATTGCTTCCAATGATTTCCTGTCGGCGGTTGCCCTTATGGAGGCATTCTCTTTTATAATAATATTGATTGACAGCGAGGATGAATTGTGCTAGAATTTGCCTATAAATAGGATAGTGATTGAAACGTAAGCTAAACCTATGTACAGAAATATTTATTTGAAAGCTGAGGCTTTCGGGTTTATTTGTGTACATAGGTTTTTTTGTTTCTAAGAATTGACAGGCAAATCCATTCTTTTGAATATAATCCTGCAGTGATACCGGAAAACCGGATAGGGAGGAAGGAAAATGAAGATCTTTAAAGCGCTGAACAACAATGTGGCAGTGGTTCTGGATGAAGACGGTCAGGAAAAGATCGTCATGGGAAGAGGCATCTGTTTTAAAAAGAGGGCAGGTGATGATTTAAACCCTGAGGCGATCGACAAGACATTTTTTCTTTCCGGAACCGAAGCCCACAATAAGTTCCAGGTACTGATCCAGGATGTCCCGATGGAGCATATTGCCATCGGGGAGGAGATCATCTCAGAGGCGAAAACGAGACTGGGGAAAAAACTGAATGATATGGTTTACATTTCCCTCATTGACCATGTACATACCTCGATCGTCCGGTTTTTGGACGGTGTGACGGTGAAAAATGTTCTGCTTTGGGATATCCGCAGATTCTATAAAGATGAATATCAGATCGGACTGTGGGCCCTAAACTTGGTCGAAGAAAAATGTAAGGTCCGGCTCCCGGAAGATGAGGCCGGGTTCATTGCATTACATCTGGCCAATGCCCAGATGGATGACGACACGATGCACAACATGTATGAAATCACCCGAATTATGCAGGAAGTAGTCAATATCGTAAAATACTTTTTCAAGATAGAGTTTGACGAGGACGACGTTTATTATTACCGTTTTGTGACGCACTTGAAGTTCTTTGCAAAGCGTCTGATCGAACACACGGCTTATGAGGAAGACAGCAGTGACGGCCTTTGGGAAGTGATCAGAGAAAAGTATCCGGAGGCTTTCCGGTGCACTGAAAAGATTACGCAGTTCATTGCAGGAAAATATGAATATGACCTGTCAAAAGAAGAGCAGCTTTACCTGACGATCCACATTGAGCGGGTTATGAACAAAACAAAAAAGCAATAAATTTCAATTATCATGTACGCCAGGATGGTGACATTTGGTTGGCCAAACCTTCATAAATATAATTTCAATTAAATGGAGGTAAGAAAATGGGTAAGTACGAAACACTGGCAAAAGAAATTGTCAAAAATGTAGGTGGAAAGGAAAACGTCAGCAGCCTTGTCCACTGCATCACAAGGCTCAGATTTAAACTGAAAGACGAGAGCAAAGCGAAGGATGATGTGCTGAAAAACATGGACGGCGTGGTCACAGTGATGAAAAGCGGCGGACAGTACCAGGTGGTCATTGGCAATCATGTGCCGGATGTCTTTGCGGAGGTGATGCCCCTGCTCGGACTGGCAGAAGAAGCAGGGCAGGAGGAAGACCCAGAAAAAGGAAGTCTGTTTAACAGGGCCATTGATACGATTTCCGGGATTTTTCAGCCGATCCTTGGGATCATGGCTGCCTGTGGTATGGTCAAGGGTTTGAATGCTCTGTTTGTAGCATTGGGTCTTTACTCAGATGCCTGCGGAGGTTATCTTATTTTAAATGCCATCGGAGATGGGCTGTTTAACTTTCTGCCCCTGTTCCTCGGCTACACGGCAGCAAAGAAATTCAGACTAAAGCCAATGCTC